>CALVKK010000113.1 GCA_944332645.1 uncultured Bacilli bacterium | reverse complement strand
CTTTTTTTGACGATAGTGCAAATATCGTCTGAATTTGTCGGCGGTCAGTGTGCTTCATGGCGGCTCCCTCCTAAAGCTGCCGTATCAGCGTATAGATGTCACTCTTGAGAGCATAAGAAACGGCGGCCTTGATTTTGTCAAAGCCGCCGTAAAGTTAATATGGGCGTGTCAATACGTCTGCTGTACGACGGCTTTTTTCTTTTACCGCCGTCCAGCAGTTATCTTTTATATATTTTTGAGGACTATTATTTCGCTCTATACCGAATCCGTCGATTGGATAGCCATTCAATCTGTATATTACAGGCTGTCAGTATTACCAGACTGATTGTAACTGTTATACTTTTTCTTATTCTGACAAAAGATACTCAAGGAATAGATACATACAATTATAATCCAAAGGCCAATTCCCAGCAAAAATACAAGATTATTGTTTTGCACAAACAAGACAAGCAAACACTGAATAATCCCAAAAGGAATTGCTGTGTATCCGGCAAACCGATGCGTTTTTTGCCAACATAGTTTATCTTTTAGAATCCAAGGCAATTTGACCCCAATGCGGCTGCGGTAAGGCATTTGTGGCAACAAGTTCCCGACTAACACCATTAAGCCCCCCACGATAAGGACAATACCTTTCATGTAATTCATTTGCAAACCGCAATATTTAGCTACTGTGACAAAATAAAAGAGAAAAATTCCAAGCCCTAAGAGGTTAATCACAGTCAGAGTAATATCATTTCTCACTTCGTTATCGCTTTTGGAGATTTTGTGAGGGAAAAATGCCGCAATAGCTAACGCAAGCAAAAGAACGAAACAAATCCCGATAAAACCCCAACGGGAAGGGCTTTGCATAAACAAAGGGACTTCGCTGGGAAGATACTTAAAGCACAGAACCGTCCCTATGATGAATATAATCAAGAATATCATGTTCAGACTTCTATATAGTTTCATTCTCGTTTCCCTCTTTTCCTGTCGATTTATTTGTATCAAAAAACTCCAAAAATGCGCCTAAAGTTGTTTGCAGTACAGAGGCATTAAGGGAATAAGTAACGGACATTCCCGTCCGTTCGCTTGTCACTAACCTTGCTTCTTTCAAAATATCGAGATGCTTTGATATGGCAGGCTTTGAAATCGTGAAGTTTTCAGAAATTTCCTTCGCTGTCATATCACCATTGGCAAGCAACTTTAGGATTTGTCGTCTGGTATCATCAGATAGAGCTTTGAATACAGTAGTCATCTAAACGAATCTCCTTTCCACATAATACTGTATTCATTTTTTCTTGTGTGTAAATTGATGATAAATCAAATACGGAACAGGTGTGAGCAGCAGAATAAAATACTTGCTTGCATACCAGCCAGCCTCACCATTCACATCAAAATGGAAGGGTATTTTGTCTGGAAGGAAAAATGTTGCCACGAACAATATGACAAAGGTTCCAATCAATAACACCATGGGGATTAGTTTCTTTTTACTCATAGTTTTTTCCTCCTTTTGATTGATCGACATATTTTGAAAGGTAATTACTCTTGATGAGACGAAATTCCTTTACACACAAGTAAAATTAGAATACATACACTGCACAACAGAAAGGTTATAATGCCCCCGGCAGGGAACCCATTCTGAAGCATTTTTGTAACCGCAAAGAAATATCCTACTGAAATTGCGATACAAAGCAAAATGGATAAAACCACATTAACATTCTGCTTGATCGCTTCTGTTTCATTTGTCCATTCCAATTTGGGACGCTTCATGTCAATAAATACTCCGATCAAGTTCCATAACGCTGCAAACAATATGCTAACGAAAGCGATTACTCCAATCTGGATAAAACCATAATTAAAGTAGACCTTAAATATAAAGCAATTTATGATAATCCCCATCATCGAGATACTTGTAGAAAACAGAGCTTTCACAAACGCTTGTTGCTTTAATGGATACGGGATGATTTTTGTTATCCAAAAACTTGCCCCTTCTCTGGAAAAACTGCTTGAAGCCACTACATTGATTGCGGATGTAAGTACAATGACCGCAAGTGCAAACAATACCGCATAAAAGGAAAATTCTGGGGCAGATACCAAAGCTCTTATTTGTTCTATACTCTCTGCGGTTGCGCTGATCCGGAAAGACAGCGGCAGTAAAAAGGGGGTAATAAAAATTCCAAACAGTCCATTTATGACATATACCGGATTACGGAAAAAGGATTGATACTCTTTCTTAAAATAACTTCTCAGCTTTGACGACGAGTTGTATTTCATCGTCGTTAAGCGAATCCGTCCTTCTTTATCATAAATGGCATATTTCTTTCCGATCACAAGATGACTCAAATAGTAGTATCCGCCGATAAACACAGCGGCAAGTATGATGCAGAGCAGCTTTAATCCGGGATGAAAACCGATATACTGATTATAGAACGGGAATGGTACAATAAAATCATTAACCCAGTTTAATAAGTCTCGTTCTGCACCTGTTTGCCCATTTAACAATAGAACGCTGATTACGCCGCCTGCAAAATACACTATGATTCCTGTGACTACCAGCAGTGTCCTCATGCGTTTAAGAAGCATGGCAAATTTCAAGCATATTGTCACAAGAACCGCCAAAGGAAACACAACAATATGAGGAAGTATCGCTGCCGCAGAGATATATGTGATTATCGCAGAAGTTTCTCCCATGTATTGTGTTTGGATTATGCACACGGGAAGCAGCAGTAAAATTTCAACTCCATAGCAAAACAAGATTACGGTAATGTACTTACCTGTAAAAATGTCGCATGGCCTCACAGGAAATAGCAGCAAGTGTTCTATATCCTTTGAAAAGCAGAAAACATTTATCAGCAGGAAGGCGCTCAC
>CALVKK010000112.1 GCA_944332645.1 uncultured Bacilli bacterium | reverse complement strand
ATTTGCTCGATCAGACCGTCGAGGGCCTCGCCTGCCCGGAAAAGCGCGTCTTCAGCGTGCAGTACCATCCGGAGAGCGCGCCCGGCCCGCAGGACAGCGATTATCTTTTCGACCGCTTCATCGCCACCATGGAGGAGGGACGCAGGCATGCCTAAGCGCACGGACATTCAGAAAATCCTGGTCATCGGTTCCGGCCCCATCGTCATCGGCCAGGCGGCGGAATTTGATTATTCGGGCACGCAGGCCTGCATGGCGCTCAAGGAACAGGGGTACACGGTGATCCTGCTCAATTCCAACCCCGCCACCATCATGACGGACACCCACATCGCGGACAAGGTGTATATGGAGCCGCTCACGCTGGAATACACGGCCAAGATCATCCGCAAGGAGCGGCCGGACGCGCTCCTGCCCACGCTGGGCGGGCAAACGGGGCTGAACCTGGCCATGCAGCTGCACAAAAAGGGCGTTTTGAAGGAGTGCCAGTGCGAAATCCTGGGCACGGGCTTCGATTGCATCGAAAAGGCGGAAGACCGCGAAAAATTCAAGGAACTGTGTCTGGAAATCGGCGAGCCGGTCATTGCCTCCGACGTGGCGGGCACGGTGGAAGAGGCGCTGGCCATCGCCCGCAGGATCGGCTTCCCGGTGGTGCTGCGCCCCGCGTTCACGCTGGGCGGCACGGGCGGCGGTTTCGCGGACGATGAGGAAGAGCTGCTCCTGCGCGCGGAAAACGCGCTGCGCCTTTCGCCAGTCAACCAGGTGCTGGTGGAGAAATCCATCCGCGGTTATAAAGAAATCGAATATGAAGTGATGCGCGACCGCAACGACACCGCGCTGGCCATCTGCAACATGGAAAACATGGATCCCGTGGGCGTGCATACCGGGGATTCCATCGTGGTCTGCCCATCGCAAACGCTCACCAACCGGGAATACCACATGCTGCGCGACGCGGCGCTGCGCCTCATTCGCGCGCTGAAGATCGAAGGCGGCTGCAACGTGCAGTTCGCGCTCGACCCGTTTTCCATGAACTACTATGTGATCGAGGTCAACCCGCGCGTTTCGCGCTCGTCCGCCCTGGCCAGCAAGGCCAGCGGCTATCCCATCGCGCGCGTGAGCGCGCTCATCGCCGTGGGCCTTACGCTGGACGAGATCCCCATCGCCAACACGCCCGCCAGCTTTGAGCCGACGTTGGACTACGTGGTGTGCAAGATCGCGCGCTTCCCCTTTGACAAATTCGATAAGGCTTCGCGCGAGCTGTCCACGCAGATGAAGGCCACGGGCGAGGTGATGGCCATTGGCCGCACCATGGAGGAGAGCCTGCTCAAGGCCGTGCGCTCCCTGGAATCCGGGGTGACGCACATCTGGCTGAAAAAATTCGATACCTATTCGGACGAGGCGCTCTTTGAGGAAATCAAAAACCCCACGGACGAGCGGCTGTACGCCATCGGCGAATTGCTGCGCCGCGGCGTGGATCCCATTGTGATCTGCGACATCACCCGCATTGATTTCTTCTTTATCACGAAGATCCAGTCGATCATTGCCTTTGAAAAGGAAGTGAAGGCCCATCCGCGCGATTTGGCCACGTTGCGCAGGGCCAAGCGCATGGGCTTTTCGGACGGCTACATCGGCAAGTGGTGGGGCATGAGCGAATCGGAAGTGTACGCCCTGCGCCGCGCCAATGGCATCCTGCCCGTGTACAAAATGATCGACACCTGCGCCAGCGAGTTCGATTCCTACATTCCGTATTTCTACTCCACCTACGAGGAAGAGAACGAGTCCGTGGTGACGGACAAGCCCTCGGTGGTGGTGCTGGGCGCGGGCCCCATCCGCATTGGGCAGGGCGTGGAATTCGATTATTCCACTGTGCATGCCATCTGGGCCATCCGCGAGGCGGGGTATGAGGCCATCATCATCAACAACAACCCCGAAACCGTTTCCACGGATTACACGGTCAGCGATAAGCTCTATTTCGAGCCGCTCACCGTGGAAGACGTGATGAACATCATCGATATGGAGCGCCCCTATGGGGTCATCGTGTCGCTGGGCGGGCAGACTGCCATCAATCTGGCGGGCCGGCTTTCGCAGCTGGGCGTGCCCATCATCGGCACGGACGTGGAGGCCATCGAGCGCGCGGAGAACCGCGACAGCTTCGAAAAGACCATGCGCCGCCTGAATATCCCCCAGCCGGAGGGGTGCGCGGTGACGAAGATCGAGGATGGCGTCGCCGCCGCCGCTCGCATCGGCTATCCGGTGCTGGTGCGCCCTTCCTATGTGCTGGGCGGCCGCGCCATGCAGATCGTGTATGACGAGCTCGCGCTGCGGCACTATCTGCAATCTGCCGTGCTGGTCAGCGAGGATCAGCCCGTGTTGGTCGACCGCTATATCAGCGGCAAAGAGCTGGAAGTGGACGCGGTGTGCGATGGGGAAGACGTGTACATCCCTGGCATCATGCAGCACGTGGAGCGCACGGGCGTGCACTCGGGCGATTCCATCAGCGTGTACCCGCCCTTCTCTCTGAGCGCGCACGCGCGGGAAACCATTCTGGATTACACCGTGCGCCTGGGGTTGGGCATTGGCATCCGCGGGCCATACAACATTCAGTTCATCGTCGATGAAAATGACCGGGTGTACGTGATCGAGGTGAACCCGCGCTCCTCCCGTACCGTACCCTTCCTTTCCAAGTCCACGGGCGTGAACCTGGCGAATATGGCCACGAAGGTCGCGCTGGGGCAATCGCTCAAGCAGCAGGGCTTTGGCACCGCCGTCGCGCCGGAGAAAAAACGCTGGTACGTCAAGGCGCCGGTGTTCTCCTTTGCCAAGATCCGCGGCGTGGACACCTACCT
>CALVKK010000111.1 GCA_944332645.1 uncultured Bacilli bacterium | reverse complement strand
AACTAAAAAAAAGGAACTCAAATTTTCCTGATATTTAAAAGTAACAATGGTTATTTGAAAGATGAAAGAATAGTTTGAATCATATCAAAAGTATCAATTACTTTATTGATGCGATCAGTTGGCCGCAATTTATAAGTTGTTTTCATTTCATTTTCAAATTGTTTAAAGTAATTATCATCTCTATTCAAAAATTTGTACCAATGTGAATTTTCCCTAAGAAACTTAATATAATTAGGATTACTTTTTATCTTGAATTGGGTTGATATGCTCATTTAGTCCTCGAAATGTTTATACATCGGTCGGGGTTTATATTCTTTATTTGGTTTTGTATCGTCTTTATTAGATAAATCTTGAACTAGACCTATAACCCGTTGTAGATTGCTAATACCAGATTGAAAGCTATCTAGATTGATGTTTTTTAACCAATTAAAAATTTCACCTACTCCAATAGCAGTTGTAGCAGCAGTAGCAGTCGCTGTTTCAACGTTTAAATATTCTTTCCATGCTTCCTTGTCTTCACCATATAAATCATATATTTCATAAAATTTTTGCCAATTACTATCACCATTTTTAACATATTTAACTAAACGAGGATTTTTTTTAACAAAATCTTTGAATTCATCTATTTTTGCCATGACAATCACCTAATATATTTTATGCTATTTGTTTTAAAAATGTACATATATTATAAAACGTGTTATAATGTATATGGAGTGAGATTATGGAAAAAATAAAAGATTTCTTTTCTAAAATACAATTAAACAAAAAAACTGTTTTAAACATGTTACTTGTTGTTTTTGTTATTCTTGTCATATGTTTTATTATCTCTAGTATTATCAATGGCAACAAAAATCGCAATTGTAATTCCCTACGCGAACAGATAATTGCCAAAACTGATGCATATCTTGAAAATAATAATTTATGGCCGCATTTAAATGGTAGTACAATAACGATAGATCTGTCTGTCCTAAACGAAAGTATAATTTTTAAAGACAAAACGATATCTGGTAATATTACATATACAAAATACAATGACAGTTATATTAAAACGGTCATTATAGATAATGCCAGTTATTGTAGTACTGGTAATTTTGGAAAAGAAAAAGATAAATATGATGATTCAAAAAATGTCAAAGTCAATGCTTACTTTAACTATGTGACAGTAGATTATTATAATTCAAAATGGAGTAGTTGGTATCCAAGTGAATTTATTAGTGACAAAGAAACTAATGGTGTTTTACTGCCAATAGATGAAGATGATTTACCAGTTATTCCCAATAATGCTGTAATTACAGAATATGTTAGAGAAACCAAAACTTATTATAGCTACCGTGACAAAAAATGGCGGTGGTACCGCAATAACATTGACTATAGTGATTTCAGTTCTGAACGTCCTGATGGTTATACAAACAAAGATACTTCTGTCAAATTAACAACTGAAAATTCTCCTTGGAGTTTAAATTATCCGACTGAATATGATTATCGCCATATAAGCTCTAAAACAGGTTACCGCTGGTATTATTTAGTTGACGATGAAAAAGTTTATTGGAATAATGGTGAATATTCACCTGTTTCTCCGGGAGATGAATATAAGCGAGATTCAGAATTATCTGCCAAAATGTATTCTTATTATGATGATATGTGGCGATGGTATAATGGCGATACCAGAAGAATTTATAGTAATTCTAGTTCAACCCAACCAACCGGCTACAATTACAAGGATGAAGAAACCTTATCTTATACTAGTTGGAGTAAATTTACCGACACTAGCAATTTAAATAGTTCTAATAGTAGCTATCGTGAAGAAAGAACCGATATTTACTCAAGATATTTAATTAAATATGCTATATATTCATATCCTATCTTGGAAAATAATGTTACACTATCTGAATTAGAACAAAAATTAGGTAAAACTTACGAAGAATTGTCTAAAGATGAGTCAATTAAAATAGAAGTTACTTTTAAATTTCAATATGAATAAAAGAACAGAAATGTTCTTTTTTACGTTGCATAAGTCAATTTTAAATAATATATATAACCTTGCCAGTTTAAATCCTTAGTGGATATACAAAATAAAACCCTTATAAAATAAGGGTTAATCACTTAATGGCGGAGTAGAAAGGATTTGAACCTTCGCGCCGGTTACCCGACCTACACCCTTAGCAGGGGCGCCTCTTCAGCCTCTTGAGTACTACTCCAAAACGCTATAAATAGATTTTACTATATTTTTTATATTTTAGCAATACTTCTAAGAAAAAAAAATCAATTTTAATTGATTTTAATCTTTTGGCTTAAATATTAATGAAAAAATAAATGAAAAAACTATCGCAGCCGTGATTCCAGAAGCTGTCAAATTAAACATTCCACTCATAAGTCCCATAATACCAACATCATAAGTAGTAGCCATAGCACCATGAATTAAAAGATGACCAAAACTAGTAATCGGCACCATTGCTCCACCACCTGCCCATAATATTATCTTATCATAAATACCAAAGACATCTAGGAATGATCCTAAAACAACAAAGATAGTTGTTATATGACC
>CALVKK010000110.1 GCA_944332645.1 uncultured Bacilli bacterium | reverse complement strand
TATAATAGAAGCACAACTAGAATTTTTTAAGACGAAAGAAATTTCTTTTGAAACTTCATAAACTCGATCACAAACATCCAAATCGATATCGTTTAAAAAATTACTATATCTTTTAGGTGTATTATGAAAATCAGCAATAGTCTCTTCTAATTCACAGATTGGATAATCAATAAGCATTTTTTGGAAATATCCAAAAGCTTTACCAGTATTATAAACAACACTTTTATCTTTTGAAACTTCATAAGAGATTGCATTTTCTATACAATTATAGGCTCTAAAATATTGTTTTTCGCCATTTTCATTTGATATAACAGCTAAATTCTTATGTTTTTTAGTAGGAATTACTTTTAAACAAGGATGCTTATCATTATAAAGCCTAGATTTCTTTTCTATCCAATTAGTAATATTTTCAATATTTTTCATTACTTTATATGGTTCTTTAAAAACGGTTGTGTTTATTTTTTGAATGATAAACTTTTTTTCATCACCATTTTGCATTTTATAAGTGGCTATATAAGTTTTATTAATATTTCCATTATTTTTACTTCCTATATTAATCAAATTACCATCAATATCAAACTGTTCAATGATTTTTCTTATTTCTTTTTGCATTTTCTCACCATTTCAATTATAGCAGATTTTTCAGAAAGAAAAAAGCATTAATTTAATGCTTCTTTTAATTTAGAACCAGCTTTAATTGTAGCAGCAACTCTTGCAGGAATTTTAACTGTTTCACCAGTCTTAGGATTTCTACCAGTTTTAGCAGGTTTTTGTTTTGCAGTAAATGTAGCAAAACCTGTTAAAGTTACTTTACCTTCTTTTTTTAATCCTACAGTAATTCCTTTCATCATTGCATCTAATGCACGAGTAGCATCAGCCTTTGTTAATCCTGTTTCTTCTGCGATGTAGTTAACTAAATCTTGTTTTGACATTTGTATACCTCCTATTGTTTTTTTATAAGCGATTCTTGCTTACAATTAAAGAATACCATTTTTTTTTAATAATTGCAATATTTTTTAACTATTTTTTAAAAAAAAACAGCCGAAACTGTTTTAAATAACAATGGTAAATAGATTGCCTGAACCTTTATTAACTAATTTTGTTAGAGTTTGTTGTAATTTATAACGAGCATTTTCTGGTGTTAAAGATAATTTGGCTTGAATCCCTTCTTTAACAATCACATCTAAACTACGCCCAAAAATTTCACTTTTCCAAATGTTAGAAGGATTGACATCGTAGTCTTTCATCAAATAGTTAATAAGTTCTTTGCTTTGCAATTCACTACCGATAATTGGTTCAAATGTTGACTCGACATCGACTCTAATCATGTGAATAGAAGGTGCTACTGCTTTTAGCTTAATACCATATCGACTACCTTGCTTGATAATTTCTGGTGTTTCCAATTTCATGTCATCTAGTGTCGGGCTAGCCACTCCATAACCAGTAGTTTTAACCATTTTTAAGGCATTTTTGATTTGATCATATTCCATTTTAGCCTCATTATAGTTTTGAAACAGCATTAATAAATCAGCTCTATTGGTAACGTCAACGCCAATAATATCTTTAAGAATTTGATTATACAATGTGTTAGGTGCTTGTAAAGTGACTGTAATTTCACCAGTAGAAGTGTCAACGTTTGATAAATAAGATTTACTAATATACTCGCAATCATTAAAATGAGCTGTTATATGTTCAATATCTCTAATTTTTTCAACTTCAATAACACTTTCTTTAATCTTATTCATATAAATTTGTTTCAACCAATGATCATGATTTAAACAAGCAATCCATTCCGGCATTTCAACTTGAACTTCGACCACAGGAAACTCATAAAGTGCTTCTTTTAAAATATTATATATATCCCTTTCACTCATATTCTCAACACTAATAGGCAAAACCGGCACCTCATAACTCTCTCTTAAACTATCAGCTAATTTTTCTGTTTCTGGCAACATCGGATGAACAGAATTCAGAATAACAATGAATGGTTTGCCAATTTCTTTTAACTCACTTACGACACGTTGTTCAGCTTCTACATAACTATTACGACCGATTTCTCCGATTGAACCATCAGTAGTTACTACTATTCCAATGCTAGAATGATCTTTAATTACTTTTTCCGTGCCTATTTCAGCAGCCTCAATAAAAGGTATTTCCTCATCGTACCAAGGTGTTCTCACTTTCCTTGGACCATTTTCATCTTCATAACCTTTAGCTTCTGGAATAACATACCCTACACAATCGATTAATTTAACATTAGCAGTAAAATCCTCTATTTTAATTTTTGCGGCATTACTAGGCACAAATTTGGGTTCAGTAGTCATGATGGTTTTACCTTGAGCAGATTGTGGAATTTCATCTAAACATCTTTTACGTTCATACTCATCTTCAATATTTGGAACTACTAAGTTTTCAATTACTTTTTTGATGAAAGTTGATTTACCAGTTCTAACTGCTCCAACCACTCCTAAATAAATTTCCCCACCTGTTCTACTAGTAATGCTCTTTATAATGTCTATTTTTTCCATATATTCCCTACTTTCCATATTTTT
>CALVKK010000109.1 GCA_944332645.1 uncultured Bacilli bacterium | reverse complement strand
AAGGGCCGAAATTAAAAATAGATAACGATTATGAATTAAAAGAATATGTTGAAAAATCTATAAAAGAAGATAAAAAGTTACCAGAAGTCATAGTAAAAGAGAGAAAAACAATGAATTTTAAAACAAAAATGTGTGAATAATAAACCGGAAATTTATTATTGCCATTTATAAATTAGAATTTATTAAATAATTTTATTTACAAATCTAATTCTTTATTTTATAATTTATCAAAGAAGGTATTTATAGATAAAATAAAAGAAATAAATTATTCAATAGAAAAAAGAGATTTATACGATGAAAATAAAAATTTAAATTGACCGAAAAATAAAAACTATTATTAGATAACTGGAGGAATATATATGATTGGTAATCCTGTTGATTATGATAAAAAATTTATAGATTGCTTTCCAATATTTCCTGCTAAACTTGATTTTGAATTAAGAAGATATTTAAATTTAATACCAGGTAAAGAAGTTTTAGATTTAGGAATTGGGTAAGGGAGAAATTCTATTCCTTTAGCTAACCTAGGATTTAATGTTACTGGAGTTGATTACTCTACCAAATGTTTGGATATCTGTAGAAATAATTCTTCTAAATTAAATTTAGTTAGAAGTGATGTTAGAGATTTTGAAATTGAAAGAAATAAATATGACTTAATTCTTTCTTCTTATGTTCTACATTTTCTCCATAAAGATGATAGTTACAAAATTATGCAATCTATGAAAGAAAATTTAAATCCAGATGGATTAATTTATATACAAGTTTTCTCTACTAAAGACCCTAAGTTTAATAAAAATACTTTATCTCATGATTTTGAACTTTTGGATAATAACATATTTCATAATTTGTCTAATGATACTTATATTAGTTTTTTTACTAAAGAAGAAATTTTAGAGATTTTTAAAGATTTAAAAATTATTTATATTTCTGATGAATATTCTTTGGAATTATCTAATCAAGAACCTCATTATGCTGGTGTTGTAAAATATATTGGAAAAAAAACAAATAAGGTTTCAGTTTGAATTCTGGAATTTTTTGTTTTATTTGGTTACAGAAATAGGACTTAAACTTATGGCCTTCGGGTTATGAGTAAAGCTCGTAAAGTATTGGTAAATCTGGTTTTGAGTTGTATTTGTTGCTATGTTTGGTGTGCCCCATTTTTTAACTTTGTAAATTTATGTGATTTTGGGTTATTTTTAGTGTGTTGTGTGCCCATTTTGAGCCCAATTATTTTAATAAATTTATGGAGGTTTTGATTATGAATAGAAAATGTTTTTGTTGTTTTAATAATATGAATTCAAATGATAAGGATGATGAATTATTAAAAGACTGGATCGAGTTCAGATTTGAGAAATTAGAAAGTAATTTAACTGACGAAGATAAAAAACATGCTCTTAATTATGATACTTTTTGCGAAAAGATTCTTGATATTATTCCAGACAAGGACTCTGATTATGTTTCTGATATTCTTGATGATTTTAGAGAAGAGTTATTAAATCATTGTGTTTATTGGAATGAGAAGTATTACATGGCTGGTTTTTTTGATGGAATACAATTAATTAATTATAGAATGGAATAATCATATAAAATAAAAGTGTGAAATTTGACTTTGACTATCATATTTCACACTTTGGTTTAAATTCGATATTTAATAACTATCTTCCACCATTTATTAAAGTTTTTAAATTATTCCATGTCCAATTGTATATTTTATCTGATGTTTTTGCAGCTTTTGGTTTTTTACAAACTTCATTTGATCTTCCTTGTAAAAGAAAATATGGAATACCCTCTTCTTGTGCTATTGATATTTCTGCAGAAACCCCTGTTGCTACATCTGTATATTTACCACAAATTACTGCTACAACATCACAGCCTTTTATTCTAGTTCTAGCTTTAGCTTTCCAATTGTTATCAATTGCTTCTTTTATAGACATATCAGTTATTTCAAATGGCGAATCCTCATTTTTTGCTTGTCCTACTAATAATGTTTTTAAATCTGAATCATTATCATAATCAAAGCTTATAAATGTTCTTTTTTTAGGCATATTATATCACCTCCATTTCTATATTTGTTTTTTTTCTACAAGCTTCCAGTAGTGATATCCTAGGGCCGTTAGTTTACATGCCTTAGAATTCATAGCAGCAAAATACATATGGTCTTCACCTACAGGTACTACTAGACCTACACTAGCTAACTTTTGAAGCTCTTTAAATATTGCAACATTTTTTTCATCTGCATATGGTTCAATTACTTTATGTTCTATATCAATTGCATTAGTATATTCAAACGATGGGTCCAACTTAAACTCTTCTTGTGGACTTTTAAAATATTTTGTTAAGTTTCTAATAATACTAATTGGAACTTGTGGTACTATTTCTCTAATTGAATTAAATTCTTTAACATTTGTTTTAAATATTGGTCTTTGATCCCACTCTCCTAATGCCTGATCAATGTATGCATATATACTACTTGGCGTTATTTTCCCATTAATATTAGCAGCACCACCTTTTAAGGCCTCTAATAATAAATTTGTAAATACCCCATGTCCATTTATTTCCATTGATGTCTCACAATCAAGACTAGATGTAAGAATAGAAACACCTTGAGAT
>CALVKK010000108.1 GCA_944332645.1 uncultured Bacilli bacterium | reverse complement strand
ATATTCATGACCATGATTTATCTGCAAGTAAAAATAATTCTAATAAAAAAATGAAGAGATATCTGTATGAATCAAAAAAATATTATTTTTTAAATTATTTAAATTTAAATCCTTTGGAAAGAATAATTTTGAACATATTAAATTATATTAATAGAATAGAAAGGGGGATTTTTTAAAATTATATGATAAAAGTTAAAAAATTATTTTTAAAAATTGTTAATAATATAAAAATTCTATGGAACTTTGGTTTTGTGTGTTCTTTTTATGATTTCTTTGATTCAATAATTTTTAGAGAGAAAGGGGCACTTGGTAAATATTTTCACTTAAGAAAACATGAATATGTAAAAAAATACTTAAAATCGAAGTATTATACTATAATTGAAAAATATAAAAATGTAAAAAGCGAAGAAAAAAATATAGAACCAAATTGTTATATATTTATTTTTTGGTGGCAAGGAGAGAAAAATGCTCCAGAAATTGTACAAGCTTGTATAAATTCTGTAAAAAGACATGCAAGTGAACATATTGTAAAAATTATTGATAAGAATAATTATAAAGAGTATGTAAATATTCCTAATCATATTATGGAGAAATTTAATGAAGGAAAAATTTCTATTACACATTTGTCTGATATTTTAAGATTTAATTTATTATATACATATGGTGGAATATGGATTGATGCAACAGTTTATTTAACAAAAGATTTAGATAACGATATATTTCAACATAAATTTTATACAGTTCATCATAACCAACATAAAACATATCATGTTTGTAAAGGTTTATGGTCGACAAGTTTTATTGCTTGCGGAAAAAATAACCAATTAGTAAAATTTATAATAGATATGTTAAATGAATATTTAAAATATAACAAAATATTTATATGCTATTTACTTATAGATTGTCTTCTAGCATTAGCATATGAAAATATAGATACTTTTAATAATGAAATTAATAATGTACCTATAAATAATGTTGAGTTTTTTGAACTTGAAAAAATATTGTCTGAACAATTTAATGTGAGTAAAATTCAAAGATTTAAGAATACTTATATGTTTAAAACAACATATAGAATAAAATTCTTGAAAGAGTATAATAATAAAACAACTTTTTATAATGAG
Source organism: uncultured Bacilli bacterium (assembly GCA_944332645.1). Classification (GTDB taxonomy): domain Bacteria; phylum Bacillota_I; class Bacilli_A; order RF39; family UBA660; genus Faecisoma. The sequence goes on along the minus strand of CALVKK010000108.1, from coordinate 1,511 downwards.
TTACTAAACGGAAATATTTAAGGGGGAATTATGTTAGCAAACAAAAGTCAGTGTTGTGGTTGTGAAGCGTGTATAAATGCATGCAAATTTAATGCTATAGAAATGAAATATGACGATTCTTTATTTAAGTATCCTGAAATTAATAAAGAAAAATGTAAGAATTGTAAATTGTGTGAAAAAGTATGTCCTATCAATAATAAAAAGGTAGAGAAAACAAAAGTAAAGCTAGTGTATGCAGGATATAATATAAATAATAAAACTTTATATAAAAGTGCGTCCGGTGGTATTAGTTATTTATTGAATGAGTTTTTTTTAAAAAATAATGGTATTATTTATGGGGTTGCATATACAGAAAATTATAAATCTGCTGAATATGTTAGAATTGATAATTTGAATGATTTAATAAAAATACAGAGTTCTAAATATATTGAAACTAATAAAAATAATATTTATAATGTAATAAAACATGATTTAGAAGATTCCAAAAATGTTTTATTTACAGGCTTACCTTGTGAAATAGGTGCATTAAAAAGTTTCTTAAAAAAAGATTATTATAATTTATATACATGTGGATTAATATGTATGGGACCAACTTCTCAAAAGGTAGAAAAGGAATTTATTGAGTATTATGAAAATAATTTAGATTCTTCAATTAAGTATTTTAATGTAAGATCAAAAGTAAAAGGATGGGGACCACCTAATCATATTGAATTGATTTTTCAAAATGATGATAAAATAATAAAGCCTTTTAATGAAACGGCTTTTGGAATGGCTTTTCAAATTTTATCTAGAAAATCTTGTTTGGATTGTAATTTTAAAATTACTAATACCTATGCAGATATTACAATTGGTGACTATTGGGGAGTAGATAAAAATAGTGAAATTTATAATAAAAATGGTGTTTCGGTAATATTAGTTCACAATGACAAATTTAATGAGGTCTTAAATCAATTATCAAATCTTAAATTAATTGATATAAAATACGAAGATTGCTTAAAAAACAATGAGATGATTGAAAAGTCACGAATATTAGATAAGAGAAAGAAAAAATTTGAAAAAAATTTTAAAACTAAGGGACTTATATATGCCTATAAAAAAAATAATTTATGGTATAAAAGAGTTGTAAAAAAAATATTACCAAAAAAATTAATTAAAATTATGAAAGGAGTAAAAAAGTAGTGGAATTAAATGTTGGATTAAACGGGATAGATTATAGTTATGGAAATTTAGGATGTGAAGCTTTAGCTTATTCAGTAATTAATATTTTGAAAACAGAAAGTGAAAAAAATGGAATTAAATTAAAATATCACTTCTTTTTTTACAAGAAAATTGATGAAGAAATACAAAAAATTAGTAAGATATTTAATATTGATAGAGAAAATATTAGTGTAACAGTAATGAAATTAAAAAAAATAAATAAAAAAATAGAAAAAATAAATGAATATAAGAAATGTGATTTTATAATCGATATGTCTGGAGGAGATAGTTTTTCGGACATTTATGGTTTAAAA
>CALVKK010000107.1 GCA_944332645.1 uncultured Bacilli bacterium | reverse complement strand
ATTATTAAAAGTATTTGTAAGAAATATAAAAAAGAAATTTGGTCAAGATTTAATAAAAGTATTAAAGAATTTAATTTAATTAACGAAAATGATAAAATTATGGTTTGTATTAGTGGTGGCAAGGATTCAATGTTACTTGCTAAATGTCTGGAAGAGTTAAAACGTCATAGTTATTATCATTTTGATTTAGAGTATGTAGTTATGAATCCGGGTTATAAAGAGGAAAATTTAAATCTTTTAAAAGAAAATTTAAAAAAATTAAATATTAAAGCCAAAATTTTTGATAGTGATATTTTTGATGTTTGTGAGAAAATTGCTAATTCTAATCCTTGTTATTTATGTGCAAGAATGCGACGTGGTTTTTTATATAGTAAAGCTAAAGAACTTGGATGTAATAAAATAGCCCTTGGACATCATTTTGATGATGTAATTGAAACGATTCTTTTAAATATTTTCTATGCTGGAGAGTATAAAACGATGATGCCAAAATTAAAAAGTACGAATTTTCCAGGTTTGGAGCTTATTAGACCTTTTTATTATGTTCATGAAAGTGATATTAAAGCTTGGGCTAAATACTTAAATTTAAATTTTTTAAATTGTGCTTGTCGGGTTACTAATGGGGAAGTTTCTAGTAAAAGACAAGAAGTTAAAGAGTTAATTAAAAGGTTAAAACAAGATAATGAAAATGTTGATATTCATATTTTACGAAGTAGTTTCAATGTCAACTTAGATAGTATAATTGGTTATAAGAAAAAAAATGATAGTTATTACTTTTTAGATGATTATGAAAAATAGTTTTCATAATTTTTAATTTAATTTTTACAGTAAAAAAGAGTAAAAATAATTAATTAATAAAAAATAGATAGAAATTAATAAGAATTGATTTTATCTATTTTTTTCTTCTCAAACAATTATATTTTAAAGCACGACAAAAAGACACTATGTAAAGTGTAAAAAAAATATGTAAAAAGTAGTGATTTCAAAGAACAAATAGTGTATAATTTAATCATCAAATCTTAACTGAAAGTTTGTTTCTATATTGTTAAGATCTGAGATTGTGGAAGTAAGTGTATCTAGGAGAAAATGGCTTACTTCTTTTATTTTGAGTTTTAACGATTTAGTGAGTAGATTACCTTGTTCTAATAATTGCCTTATAGTATGGGCAAATTGGATAAAGAAATAATGAACTTTCATAGCATTATCATTTCTACTATTTAAATGAGAGATATTAAAAGTTCTATGTTTTTGAGTATAAAATCCTTCATTTTCTATTTTCCATCTTTTTCTTCCAAGAGATATTATTTCATTAATATTATTATCATTAACTTCCATATTACTAATATAACGAAAAATAGTTGTTTTTTCCTTTTTAGTTTGTATATATTTAAATGCAGTGAGTATGTGATTTTTATAATTAATATTAGTAGAAAGATAATAGTTTTTATGTTTAACCTCGTTGTAGCATTGTATATTTCCTTCAAAAATACTATTAATTTCTTTTAATCTATCAGGCTTTAAATTAAAAATATAATTCCACTTATTTTTTTCACATATTTCTATAATTGGTTTTACAGCATATAAGGCATCTCCAGTAATAATAAATTTATATTTTGGATAATTTTTTTTAATACGTTTAATCATTCTTTTGAAAGCTTTAATTTCACAATCTTGTTTTTGTTTTTCAGTAATCATTTTTTCATTTTCAATAAACTCTGAATCTAAACTTATAATAATATTACCAACAACTAATTTACATTCTAAAATATACTTATAATAAGAAACTTTTCCATCTTTATGTTTTCTAATTAAACAATTATTATTAAGATTATAATCATGATTAGATAGACCAGTACCATCAAATACTAGTTGAAATGCACCATTATATCTAAATTTATCAAACATTTTAGAACGGATTAAAGCTTTGACAATATACTTTTGAATGTTTCTTAATTCATTGGTATCTATATTAATAAACACATCTTGAATAGTTTCCCAGTATGGAAGTTCTTTTAAATCTTGTCCACATATTTTAGATAAATTTTTAATACAATTGTCAGTATTAAAAGTATCAGAAGAAATATCTGTCATTGTGGTAAGACCACAAAGAAGGCTAAAAAGACGAGTAACACATATTGTTTTCATTTCATATGTTATGTAACTTTTATTTCTAACATCAGTTAAATTACTAAACATATTTAATAAATTAGGAAGATATTTATTAATAATAGAATATAATTCTTTTATCAAATCTTTATTTTTTCTTAATTCTCTTCTTTGTTTTCTGTTCATTACTACATACCACCTTTTTATTATGTAATAATTATATCAAATTTATTGCGAAGAAATTTTACTCTTTTTTTCTGTAAATTGACAAGAAAATTTCCTTTTGTTATAATTTTTATGAAAATAAGTAGATGTTTTAAAACTTTAAACACTACTACTTTTTAGGTGGAAGGTATATATGAAAAATAATGCTGATTTTTTAGAAAAAGTTAAAATTTATGATAAAAATAATAGTTATAACAATGCCCTTAATATTTTTGGTTTAAAGTCCGGGTACACGGAAGATGAACTTCGAAAAGTTTATCATCCTATTGCTTTTAAATTTCACTCTGATAGAACTGATAATGATGATACGATTCTTGCAATTGTAAATTCAGCTTATGAATTGTTAAAAAATAAAGTTCGGGCTATTA
>CALVKK010000106.1 GCA_944332645.1 uncultured Bacilli bacterium | reverse complement strand
CTAATTCTTTATTTGATAATGGTTTATCAAGTTCAAAACTAGCATAAGTTCTAGTATTTCTTTCCTTATATTCAAATAAACGAATTTTATCTTTTAAAAGTTCATTTATAATATCTACTACTTTTTCTAATTTTTTTATTTCTTCTTGTCTAAAGTCTTCATATTCAGGTAATTCTTCATGTTCTTTTGATTTATCAACTCTATTCCTATATTCTCTATCAAATTTTGTTTTGATATTTTCTACAGTAAAATAAGTATTACTTAAATCTAATAATGGGCAAATTTTTCTCTTTATTTCACCACTTGTATAACATGACAATTTTTTATAAATAACAGTATCTCTGAAAATTGGATAACCTATATTAGGAAATATTATCGTTTTATAATGCAAATTTTTAACTTCATCCGGTGTTAGTAAATCTCTTGCTATTAAAGATGTTGACTTATTACCATTATAATTTGTTAAACTTACAGATTGACTAATAGAAGAAGACTCTATTGTCTTTTTACCTAACCTTTTTGAAATTGCTTCTGCTGTATCCATTGTATTAGTTTTTAAATAAGCAAGTCCTGAGTTATCTAAAATAATTTGTGCTACTTCTTTACCATAGACATTATCTAATTGAGATAAACTTTGAATAAACAAATGATATCTTAATCCTCTAGATCTTGCTACAGATATAATTGACTCAATACTAGGTTCAACTAAAGGTGGACAATTACTAAATTCATCGCAAATCCAATCAATTTCGATTGGTACTTTTTTGTTTACTTGATTGTTAGCCAATTTTACAAGCTCTTTATATAATAAACCCAATATAATTGTAACTAAGGTATAATAAATTTTATCTTCGTCTGGAACTATTACAAATAGTGCTGATTTTTCTTTTCCTAAAATATCAAAATCAAAATCTGATTTACTAGTTACATTTGCAACATTAACATCATCGAAAATAGCCATCTTTTCACTAAATACGCTTGTAATAGATTTATAAGTATTTTCACTTGATGATAAAATAGGAATCAAACTATCTTTGGATTTACAACCATAAGGTTTTTGTTCAATATATGATTTAAATTTTCTTGAATTTTTTTCTTCCATAGTAGAATTTTGAAACTTACGAATAGATGTCATTGTTATTTGGTCTCTTTTAATCTTTCCATCTTTATATTCTTCTAAGAAAAAACCTATTAAACCCTCTAATAAGTTTTTAGCTGAATTATTCCAAAACGGATCTTTTCCTTGTACTTTTTCATAAGTTATCATACTAGCAAGTGAAGTAATTAATCTATTTGTTTCTGCATAGCTAGATATTGATTTATTTTGTAGTTCTAATTTTTCTTTTTCATCAGATGTTTCCAGTGCTTGTTTATTATATTTAATATAGTTTTCATATTCACATATAATTGGCTCTAAAATGTTAATATGATTAGATAATTCAGGATGTCTAAAATCAATCGTGTAAATTTTATAGCCATTATCATATAGCATTTTAGAAGTAGCATGAAATATTTCCCCTTTTGGATCTGTTACAAAAACACTTCTTTTTACTTTAGCTGTTGCTATGAAACTAATCATTGGAATAACTGCAGTAACACTTTTACCAGAACCACTTGAACCTAAATATACATAATGTGGCGTTTCTTTATCAAACCACACATGATTTATTTTTTTATCGTAATAAACAGGAAATCCTACTTCATTTATATTATTTATATTTTCTTTTGAAAAATTTTTATTAATCTCACTTAAAGTAGAAAATCTAGCCGATCCATATTCATTATTATTTTTTACTTTATGTTTTGCAATAATTGGCTCAATATATATAAAACCTATTAAGAAAACAATTAAAAATACTAATAGTAAAATAAGGGATATACTCATAATATATCCCCTATCAATCTTTTACTATAAATCATAATTCTCCTTACTGAAAATAACATTACTTTTGTCTTTTATATTATATTCTTTTAATACATATATTCTTTTATGATAAATTAATAATTCAGTTACCTTATCATTATTAAATATTCTATACCTACTTCCCCAAAACTTTTTATGATTCCAAGTTAATGAAGAAAGTATTTTTTTAAATTTCATAGTCTTCATCGTATATTTTATCCTTATCTACAATTATATTAGCTAAAACTTCCTTATCTAATTTTGATAAATCCAAGCAAATTTCTTTATTTCCATAGTATTGTCTTAATACAAGAATTGTATCTTTTTTAAACTTAAATTCTTTTGAAGAAAAAAGTATTTCTTGTAAATCTTCATATTTTTCGTCTAAATTAATGTTATCATTCATCAATATCATTCCTTTCCTTTAATGTATCACTAATTCTCTTTTTAGCTATTTCATAATATTTTTTATTTATCTCATATCCAATATAATTTCTATTTTCTAAAATAGATGCTACTGCTGTAGTACCACTACCTAAAAAACAATCTAAAACTAAATCATTTTCTTTACTACTGTTTCTAATTATTTTTCTAATTAATTCAACTGGTTTAATAGTAGGATGTCCGTATAATTTTTTATCTTTAATATTAATAGTGGAATAATATACTGTTTTAGCATCTTCATAATTTTTCGGCTGACAATAACCATTTTTCCTGAAATATAAGCAATATTCTTTATCGCTCATATATTTACAACTATATAAAGGCATTGGATTAGTTTTATTCCATATTAATATTTCTAATTTACAATCCAGTTTTTCTATAAAATATTTAAT
>CALVKK010000105.1 GCA_944332645.1 uncultured Bacilli bacterium | reverse complement strand
GAAAACACTTTTGTTTTGGGTAGTATTATTAGTCTTATTATTGGTCTTTTTTTTGGGAAAATATTTAATAAAGTAGGTTTGTTTCTTTGTCTTTGTTTTTCCCTTAATTTAATGGTTGTTAATTATTTAAATAGGAGAAAAGATGGAAAATAATTTTGTAAAAGTTCGAAAAGAAGATATTTATTTATCAGATAATGATATTAAAATTTTAGAAAAATATGAAATTGACTATAATAGTTATTCAAATATGCAGGAATTATTATTTTCAATTGAAGATATATTAAATAATAATTATACTGATTCGGATTTAGAAGAGTTATTAATTAAACTAAGTGAATATAATTATTATTTTAAAACTAATAAATAAAAAAGTAGAAAAGGAGTAAAATATGCCAATATATTCTAAGGATAGTTATATGCCACTTCCAACTGATATACCAAAATATGATCAGTTTAATAATCCAATTGATTCTAATTCCTATATAGCAGAATTAGAAAATGAAACTAATGGTATTTATTTGCCTGAAAAAATACATAATTATAGTAATTTTGAATATGATGAAGAAACTACTATAATGTTATTAAAAGATATCGCAAAAATTGCGGAAAATATCGAATTAATGGATACTAAAAGTATTATTAATTATTATTCTTCATTTATAAGTCAAGAAACTAAAAATCAGAATAAAATTTCGGATGAAATATTATCTTCTGAGTATCTTCCTAATGTAAGTGAAGACTTATTAGTACCTATAACAAGTATTATTAATAATATTAAAAATGTTATCTATACCACTTATTTAATTGATAGTTCTTTAAACGATATAACTATTCAATTTGATGGAAAATTATATTTTATCTTAGCCCAATATGCTTATACTACCTACGATGAATATGAAAAAATGTCTCTTGAAGAAAGAAACAGGTTAAAAGATGGTGGGGTTTTATTTGATCCTAATAATCCTTACGTTTTTAGTTCGGATAATTGGGATATTGCAAGATCATCATGTAGTGCTTGTGCTACCTTTAATGCTGTTTTTAATCTTTTAACTCCATCTGAAATTATTGAATTTTTGTCAGAAAATAAGAATTTATATGCTAATACAATTAATAATAATTCTTTAAATGCGGGAATTTTATTAGGAATTAATGAATTATTAAAAGACGGTGATTTTGATGATAATTATTTAATTAATAATCGTTATTTAGTATCAAAGGAAATCGTTTCCGAATATTTTAGCAATGATTTAACATCTAATATAGTTGATAAAACTAATTATTTAAATGATAATATAGTTTTAAGTGAAGATAGTAATATTGCAATTACAAGAGAAGAATTATATAATAATATAAGTGATCATAATATGACTATGGTTGTAAGATTAAAAGCTAATGATGGACGTTATCAAAGTGATTATGGTCATTATGTAGCAGTTATCGATTATAAAGTAGAAAATGGCGAGAAAATGGTTTTTGTTGCTGATTCAGCTATTACTATTCCCGAAAGAACGGCTGAATCCATAAGTGGCAATGCAACTAATAGGACAGGTTGGGTATCGTTAAATGAATTTGAAAGTTATTTACGATCAGATGATACATTTACAATTATTTCCAAAATAAATGGTGGTAAAAATGAATAATAAATATAATAGTTTAAAAGAGCAATTAAGTAGTATAAAAAATAGATGTTCTAGTGTATTTGAAGATAGTTTATTATATCAAATAGAAAAAATAGATTTTTTTAAACATGTCGATAAATTACTAGATGAGTATGAATTTATAAGTGATATTTTAAAAAACATACATCAAAAATTTTCTGAAAAAAATTTTCCTAATATTTTTTTAAAACTAACTGCTATTAATAATAAAATTTATAGTTATGATACTAAATTAAATGAGTTTAAAGAAAAATTACAAGAATCAACTGCCATAACTTATGATAATTTTCGTTTGGAATTTAATAAATATATTTCAAGTGCTAACAATTATTTAAGTAATGCTAAAAAATACTTAGATAATTATAATCGTTATAGTTATACATTATCTTCTTTAATGGAAACTGATCCTAATTATTATAATATAAAGACAAAAAAGGAAATTGCAAAAAATAATTTTTATTTAAAAATTAACAAATTACCAACTATTTTGGAAAACTTAGAAATTTTGCTTAAAAAAGGATTAGAAAAAATATAAAAGTATTTTGTATATCTTTTTTTTTATTTTCCATATTAATAATGTGATAATATGGAAAATAAAAGTATATGGAGTAAATATTTAGAAAAAAATGAAAAAATATTAGATAAAAACATTTCGGTTGATGTTTTGATAATTGGGGGTGGCATATCGGGAGTTTTAACAGCTTATAATTTGAATAATTCAGGTTTAAAGGTAGCCTTAGTAGAAAGAAATGAAATTGGCAGTGGTATAACTTCCAAAATGACGGCCAAAGTTACCCTTTTACAAGATATTTTAACAAAAATAGATGAAAAAGATCTTGATTTATATTTAAAAAGTCAAATTGATGGCTTGAAAATTTTAAAAAGTATAATCGAAGATAATAATTTAGATTGTTGTTTTAAAAAAAATACTTCTTATTTGTATACGATTAAAAAGAGTAATATAAAAAAGTTAGATAAAATTAAAAAGGTTCTCGAAGACAATAAAATTTCTTTTCAAGAAGAAAATCCGCCACTTTCATCTATTCCTGTTGTATCTTCAATTAAAATTGATAATTCCTATGAAATAAATCCTAT
>CALVKK010000104.1 GCA_944332645.1 uncultured Bacilli bacterium | reverse complement strand
AGTTTACTTAATCTTTCATCTTCTTTAATATTTATCATAATATACCTCCTCTTATAACAAAAAACTCCTTATATAAATTACTTTATATAAGGAGTGCATGACACGGTACCATCCTAATTTTTACTTAATTAAAGATAACGGTTCACACCGGGAATCTCTTTCGAGTCCTATTCATAAGTAGTAATGTTTAACTCTTGTATTATCTTACACCAACCGATAACTCTCTTCAATCAAGCATTTTAAACACCATGTCTTAATCAAAATATTTAAAAGTACAAATTGATTATAGCATTATTAATAATTATTTTCAATATGATATTATTAAAACTTTATCTAATTTTTAACTTTTTTATCATTTTTTTTGCATTTAAATATAAAATTTTATCTCTCTGTTCATCAAATAAATCGATTTCTTGCAAAATTAAAGTCTGCTTTTCTACTGGTGGAATATCACCAGAAAAATAAGGATAATCACTTCCAAAAAAAATTCTATCTTCTCCATACATATCTACTGCATATTTAATTAATTTTTTATTACTAATTGTTGAAATATCAGTATAAATTCTATCATCTTTAGAGCAAAAATCAATCATATCTTTAGTAAAATTTTCGTCACATTGTCCATTTCTGCCTAAATGAGCAACAATAATATTCATATTAGGAAACTCACTTCTTAAAGTTTCAATATATTTCTTTGAAATTGTAGATAAAGAGTGCAAAATCAAAAATCCTTGATTATCAGATAAATATTGATAACCCAAGCTTCTATCTTTATAATTATTATAATCATGTACTAAGAAATGTTCTTTTAAAATACTAAATTTCATAATTCTAATATTGTCATCAAAATATTTATCATTAGGTACAAATAAAACTGGCACAGCACGTAAATCATCATTAAAATATTTAACTACATCATTATTTGCTTGATTAATGTCAGTTTCTTTAAAAACCATTGGCATTACAATAAAAGAATCTAAATTTTTAACATAATCATCAAAAGCACTTAAAGCTGTAACATTTACTGAATTATAAACTTTATAAACATTTTTATATAAAGATTTCTGAACTATATTTTTGCAACTTTTTTGATTTCCAAAATGAATATGTGTATCAATTATTCTCATAAAAAGTATCATCCTCTTCCCTACGTCCAAGGCACACATAGCTATGAACAATATAATTATTTTTCAAATTATAACATCTCTTATTACTAAAATTAATCATTTGTACAATGCTGTTTTAAAGGGCACAAACTATCTTTACTAAACATACCAGAAAATGCTCTGCATCCTCCACAAGAAAATTTATACTTACATGAACCACATCCCTGAATTTCCCTGTTTCTTAATTTATTTAAAATAGGACTATTGTTCCAAATTGCCGTTAAATCTGTTTCTATCAAGTTACCTACTTTTTCCCTTAAAAATATACATGGATAAACATCACCATTACTAGATATACCAACATTGTTTATACCAGCTCCACATCCCAAATAATTATTAACATCACGATTTAACAAAACATTTAAGATAGGATCATCAATCGCTACTACCAAATCATCAGTACTTAATTTTGCTAATTTTTTTATTTCAGTATAATATTTTTCTTTATCTGGAAGAACATAATCATTTTCTTTAGCTTTTCCATAAGGAACAACTCGTCTATAAAATACCTTATCAACTTTTAATTTTTTTGCTTCATGAAAGTTCCATTCTAAAGTATCCAAATTTTCAGCAGTAATCGTCACATTCATTTGAGTAAACATTCCATCTTCTTTAGCTAAAGTTAAAGCTCTTATTGCCCTATCATAAGATTCTTTTACACCTCTAAATTTTTCGTGAACTTCTTTCGGACCATCTAATGAAACTTGAACAAATTTTACTCCAGACTCAATAATATCATTTCTAAATTTTTCATAAAACCAACCATTTGTAGAAATACCAACATATATATTATTAGATGTTAATTTTTTTATAATATCAAAAACTCTATTATTTAACAAAGGCTCTCCACCAGAAATATTAACCGCTAAAACATTTGCTTTAATTATTTCTGAAATAATTCGATTTTCAACCTCTTCATTATCTTTTTCATGAATACAATAAGCTCGGCAATGTGGACATAAAAAATTGCAATTATTAGTAACTTCCCAAACAACAGAAACTGGTGCTTTAAGATTCAACATAATAACACTCCAAATCTTCCCCTAAATAATCGCCAGATAACATATATGCTGCAGCCCTACATCCACCACAAATTATTTTATATTTGCATGTTCCACATTTGCCTTTCAACTCTCTTCTCTTTAATAACTTAATTGGCTCAGAATCTAATATTTCAGATAACTCTTGTTTTAGAATATTTCCGCATGAAATATATAATAATGAACAAGGTGATACAGTACCATCATTTCTAACACATATTCCATTTACACCAGCAGAACATCCTGCACAATCTAATTTATATTTATCCATGATTTTTTTTACAAAATCCTTTTGATAAACATTTTTTAAAGGAAAATCTGCCACAATCTGTACCTTATCATTATATCTCACTTGTAATTCTTGTAAATTTTCAAACATCTTTTTTAAACCTATTTTACCTAAATTACATACGCCAGCCATTTCATTATTAGGAATAAATCTTTTAAATCCTAATATTTCAACCTCGATTTTATTTACATCAATAATTTGATGAACAAATTCTTCCATCTGATCAACATTTAAACTAGATACTAAACTGCTTATATGCAATTT
>CALVKK010000103.1 GCA_944332645.1 uncultured Bacilli bacterium | reverse complement strand
ATCAATTTTATCTTCATAACTTAATTTACTCATATAAAAAACCTCGTTTCTATGTCCAAGAAACGGGGTTCATATCACTATCTTCACTTAGTATTTTTATATTTTTCAATAAAATCTTTTTTATATGCTTGAAAATTATGATTATTGATACTTGCCCGAATTTCTTCCATTTCTTTAATTAAAAATCTAATATTATGGATAGATAATAATCTTCCACCTAACATTTCATCACATGTAATTAAATGTCTTATATATGCTTTAGTATAATTTTTACATGTATAGCAGTCACATTTATCTTCTATTGGTGTGAAATCTTCTTTATATTTTAAATTTTTCAAATTAATTTTACCATTTCTAGTGAATGCATTACCATGACGAGCAAGTCTTGTTGGTAAAACACAATCAAACATATCAATGCCTCTTTCCACACCTTCCAATAAATCGATTGGTTCGCCCACTCCCATCAAATACCTAGGTTTATCTATCGGTAAAAATCTTACTGCATCATCTATCATTTTATACATTGTCTCTTTTCCTTCGCCAACACTAGTTCCACCGATTGAATACCCATCAAAATCTAATTTGACAGTCTCTTTCGCACTATATTCTCTTAAATCTTGATATTCACCACCCTGAACAATCCCAAATAAAGATTGATTGAGATTGTTATGAACTTTCTTTCCTCTTTTTGCCCATCTAATAGTTCTTTCAGTACTTGCCTTTGCATATTCATAGCTAGCAGGATAAGGAATACATTCATCAAAACTCATGGCAATGTCACTATCTAATTTGTTTTGAATTTCAATCGATAATTCTGGCGTTAAAAATAATTTTTTACCATCAATATGACTTTTAAAAACAACACCATCCTCAGTTATATCCTTCTTTTTCGCTAATGAAAAAACCTGAAAACCACCACTATCGGTTAAAATTGGGCCATCATAATTCATAAATTTATGTAAACCACCTGCTTTAGCAACAATATCTTCGCCTGGTCTTAACCATAAATGATAAGTATTAGCCAAAATAATCGCACTATGCATATTATATAGTTCTTCCGGTGTTAAAGTTTTAACATTTGCAAGCGTTCCGACCGGCATGAACATTGGTGTATCAAAAGAACCATGATTAGTAATTAGTTTACCTAAACGTGCTTTTCCATCATTTTTTATTAATTCATATTTTATTCGCATAAACTTCCACCTTTGTCATTATAACTTAAATTAATTATTTTGACAAGGTTAACTCTTTTATTTTATCTAAATTCATGGCATGACTGCCTTTAATATAAATAAGGATATTATCGTTGGCATGTGTAATTAGATAATTATTTATCTCATCGACACTATCAAAATGTCTTCCATCAATTAATTTTGTATATTCTCCAATCAATAAAACTTCTTTATTTTTAATTTTTTTTAAGTAACCATTAATCTTTTTATGATATTTTTCACTATAATTGCCTAATTCTAACATATCACCCAATATAATTATTTTATCCTCTTTCTTATCCTTTAAACTTTCTAAGCCACCAATTAATGATTCAAAACTACTGTTATAACTATCATCTATAATTGTCCACTTTGCTTTTATAAGATTACATCTTCCCTCAATATTTTGATAATTAGCAATCGCCTTACTGATTAAATTTAAGTCAATGTTAAATAAAATTCCAATTTTAATAGCAAGAAAAACATTACTTAATAAATGTTTATATGAATTAAAAACAAAATGGACATTGTCAATATCAAATTCAATTTGTTTACCATATTTTAAGTTTTTAACATTCAAACTTTTTGCATCAACTTTGATTTTCTTATTATATTTTACTTTTTTTAAATATTTATCATAATTGTTTACTAGTAAATAACCGTCATTCATCCCATCTAATATTTCTAGTTTGGCTTTTAAAATGTTTTTTTTACTCCCTAAATTACCAATATGGGCACTACCTATATTTGTAATAATGGCATAATCAGGTTGGCATATTTTTGACAAATAAGATATCTCATTTAAATGATTCATTCCTAGTTCTGTTACCACTACATCATAACTTTGATTTAATCTCAATAAAGTAATTGGTAAACCAATATGATTATTATTATTCTTTTCTGATTTTAAAACATTATACTTTTCTTTTAAAACTAAGCTTACTAATTCTTTAGTTGTCGTTTTACCAACGCTACCAGTAATAGCAATTAATGGTTTTTTGTATATCTGTCTTATATACTTAGCAATTTGTCCTAAAGCCTCAATAGCAGAAGTAACTTGAATACTGGGAATTGAATAATTGATAACTACCTCACTGATAACAGCAACAGCACCTTTATTAATAGCTTCTTCAATATAATTCACACCTTTATTAATAGCTAAAAACAAATCGCCAGCTTCAATTTCTCTAGAATTGGTTTTTATTTCTTTTATTTCTATATCACCGGTAATATTGCCATTAACTATTTTATTTAATTCACTTAGATACATTAAATTTCACCTAGTATATTTTATGATATTGAAAATATCATTTAGACCATTAAAAAAGATTTAATAAATTACTCTATTAAATCTTCATATTAAATTATGTTAACATATAAGGATTTTGAGCAGTACCTTTACCTCCAGTAAAGGTTAAATTAGACTTTAAGTATATTACTGGACGAATGCCACCATTATTTGTCGAAAGAGTGTTTTCCATATTGCCATTATAGCTAGCAGTACGAACTGAAGATGAACTATATCTGTTCATTGTCCAATAATGAGCGGCAATAATAGGATTTTCTATAGTATTTATATCTACAAATGTTTT
>CALVKK010000102.1 GCA_944332645.1 uncultured Bacilli bacterium | reverse complement strand
ACTTCAATAAAGACATTATTAATAATTGTATGTGTAAAGAAAACTAAAATAACACCCACAACAAAAATCATAAATTTTTTATATCTTGAACAAAATTGAAAGAATGATAATTGTTCCTGTTTAACTTCTTCATGCTGATTCTCTTCACGATGTACAACATGTCTTTGATTCTTTGGTACAACATATGTATAGACAACGACAATTAATAAGATATTTCCAATAATATAGAATAATGGAATCATGCTTGTTCCAAAATCTTCTACAAGATAACCCAGCACAGCAGATGCAAGGGCATAGGCAGCACTTCCTAATCCTCTAGCTAATCCATAATTCACTTCAATACCATATTTTTCAAAAAGAAATGCTAATGAATTTAATAATGGTTGAATTGTCATCATACATGTGACAACTCCAACAAACACACATAATAATATTATTGTTGGTAATTTAAAGAAATACAGACCTAATGACAATATGACGGCTAAAGCTAATATCACAATAATTAATGGTTGTAATCTAATCACTTTTTTATCAGCTGCTGAGGCTGCCATAGGTTGCGTAAATACTGCAATAATACTAACCAATGCCAAAGTCGTTCCAATTAAAGAATTCGACACACCTCGATCTAATAGATATACAGATGCATATCCCATAAGAGCACTGTAGGATGCAAAGTAAAGAATTTGTGTTAAAGAATACTTAACATCTAAAATTCCATTTTTTTTCACATAATTTCCTCCCTTAATTTATAATTATTCGATAAGTATATTATATGATAGATTGAATTCAAATCACAAGCTAAATAACATATCTTGAAAAAAATTTTAAATAAGGGTTAAATAAGTGATTTTTTCATATAATAGTGTTTACCTGTTGCAGGATGTTCTTGCATACTGAAGATTTCCTGATAACCTCATTTCATATAAAAATCTGATGCCTGAAATTCATATGTATCTAGAAAACTATATTGACATCCTCTCTCTTTCGCAACTGCTTCTGCTTTTCATAATACTTCTGTTCCCTTATTTTGTCTTCTTAATAAAGGTGAAATCCATAACCACCTTATAAAAAGCTAATCTCCATGGGTATATCCAATCAATCCTCCTACAATTTGATCATGTTCAACTAAGTAAACAGCTAAATCTTTTGAGTAAGTCTGTTCCATCTTTGCATGATTCTATTCTCCTAATCCACTCTCAATAACATTCTCATTTTCTTAGCAAATATTATCTTTAGTGACTAATTCTATTGTTATTTTATAACATTGGATTCTACAAGTAGCAGGAAAATGTCCAATAGCAAAAATATTCATCAGATATTTTTTATTTATTATAGACTCGTATTTAATTCAAGTTAATGATAATTTGAATTTTATTCAAGATTGTTCATGAATTTTATTCAAGAGAATTCTTGAGATATATTTTGTTTAATGTTAGAATAAAGTTGAGGATGGTGAGTTTATGAAAAAAGAGGTAAAATTCCCTGAGATACTTAGAAGTTTAATGAATAGCAAAAATTTAACGATGAAAGAATTAGGAGAATTAGTTGGGAAAAGCGAATCATCCATTTCTTATTGGTTATCAGGAAAAGTAATGCCTAGAATTAGCGTCATTCAAAAATTAGCTGATATTTTTAATATCACTACTGATGAACTCATATACGGATATAAAAATGATAGTTTAGAAAACTACGAAGAAAATGTTGAATACCTTAAAGATAACTATCCTAATCTTGTTGATTTGTACAACGAGATACACGCAAATAAACAATTAGTTATTTTATTTGATAAAGCAAAGAAATTAGAACCACAGGACTTAACACAAATATTAAAGATTATCGACACATTTAATAAAGAAACTAAGTAAGGTGTTATAATTATGAACTTTGAAGATTTTCTACGTTGGTATAACATTAACTTGAAAATCACAAATATGCCAAGCTATGTGAATGACTTTACATACTATAACGGGAACGAATATCTTGCAATCATCAATTCAATATGTTTATCATATCAGTAGCAAGAAACTTTAGTACATGAGATGATACATATTTTTCAGAATCATTTTTCTTGTCCTACTGAGTATGAAAAAAGATGTAATCAAGAAACTTAAAAGATGGTAAACGAATTAAAAATAAATCACTTTAAATATGAAGGGAGTTGACCTATGGACAAGAGATTTTGGACTATGTTTTCTCTTTTAGCGTTAACATCATTATGTTTAATTTATATTGGTTTCCAATTTTATCATTTAAACTATATCAATGATGCACAATTAGGATATGCCGGGGCCATTCTCGGTGGATCTATGACCTTAATTGGTGTATGGTGGACCATTAAGGATCAAGACAATAAAAGAAAGCAGGATTTAGTCATTCAATATAGACCTATAATCACAGTAACGGAAGATATCCAAACGCCAACAATTATAGATGATCTTGCTTTTGTTTGTCATATAACATTGCAAAATAAAGGCAGAGGTGAAGCTAGCAATATAACTTTTTCAACAACTACAAACGACAATACAATAATTATTAAAGATACATATAAATCTTTTTTATTATCAAACGATCAGATAACATTAGAATTTTACGTATGTCATAAAAGTAAAAATATGCCAATAAAAGATACTGATCAATTTGAAATTTCAATAAACGTTCAATATGATGATTTTTTCAACAATACCTATACTCAAACTTTTACTTACACTATTCAAAAAGTTTCTATTATTTCCAATAATCATACAAACATTAAAGATATATTTAATAACGATAACTTATTTTGGAAATTAAAAATTATAAACATATCATCTCCACAAAAAATAAAAATATAACTTTTAGTTAACATAAT
>CALVKK010000101.1 GCA_944332645.1 uncultured Bacilli bacterium | reverse complement strand
AAGATAATAAATAGCAACATAATTATAAAAATTATCACAATAAAAATGTAAGCGCCTTTATTACTTGACTTCTTTACTTCTTGATTAACCTCTGGTGTTGGTGCTTCAAAAGGACTATATTGAGTAGTGTGTGATAAAGCATCTTCCATTGCCTCCTCTTTGTTTAAATTGGCAACTGCGCTAATAGGATCAACTATATTAACTTCTGATGTTGGTTGCACAGGTTGAACATTAGGAGTTTGACCATTTAAATTAGATACCGTGTTATTTGTTATTCCATTATTATCATTATTCATATCAGATTACCTCCACTTATTATATAAATATTATATCAAAAAAAAAAAGAATTGAAAATACTATTTTCAATCTTTATCAAAATATTTTGAAATTTTAGTTAAAAAGGTTTTTTCATCCCATATTGGTATATTTAATTTCAAAGCATCATCATATTTGCTACCAGGGTTTTCCCCCAAAATAACAAAGTCAGTTTTTTTACTAACAGTCCCACTAACGTTACCACCTAACTGCTCGATTATATTTCTAGCCTCATTTCTCGTAATATTAGTTAGACTACCTGTCAAAACAAAAGTCTTACCAGAAAATTCTATGTCGCTTCTAACTTCCCCCAAATATTTCATATTAAGACCTAATTTTTTTAATTTTTCAATTAAATAACAATTATTTTTAAAATAATTAACGACGCTTTTTGCTATAACTGCGCCAATATCTTTTACATTAATTAAATCTTCATATTGAGCTAGCATTAAATTATCAATATTTTGATAATTACTAGCTAAAATTTTAGCGGTTTTACTGCCAACATGGCGAATCCCTAACCCAAATAATAATCTTTCTAAAGAATTATTTTTACTATTTTCAATACTGGTTAATAAATTGTTTACACTTTTAGAACCAAATCCTTCAAGTTCCATCAATTCTTTCTTGTACTTATGAAGTTCATAAAAATCAGTTACAATCTTTAAATAACCCATATTATAGAAATCTTCTATTATTTGTTCGCCAAACCCTTCAATATTCATCGCATCCCGACTAACAAAATGAATTAAACTTTCAATTTTTGTTTTATCACAATTATTATTGACACAATAATATGCAGTATCTTTTTTTATTAATTTTGTATGGCAAATCGGACATACATCTATCATTTTAAAGTCTAATTCTGTACCATTTCTTCTTTCTTTCTTAACGTTTACAACTTCTGGGATAACATCTCCAGCTTTGCGGATTGAAACAATATCACCAATCTTAATGTGTTTTGACAATACATAGTCTTCATTATGCAAAGTTGCTCTTGAAATAACAGATCCCATCAATCTAACGGGCTCCAAAACAGCATTAGGTGTTACTTGACCTGTTCGGCCCACAGTAAAAATAATGTCTTTTAATTTTGTTAATACTTCTAAGGCAGGAAATTTATATGCTGTTGCCCATTTTGGATACTTACTAGTAAAGCCTAGTTTTTTTTGTTGTTCAAAATCATTTACTTTTATAACAATACCATCAATTTCATAAGGTAACGAGTTCCTTTTTCCTGTCCACTTATTAATATACTGTAAAACTTCATCTAAATTTTTGGCTAATTCAATGTTGGAATTAACATCAAAACCTAAGCTCTTCATAAATTGTAAAGATTCATAATGCGTTTTTATGCCGAATTGTTCGGGATTTGGCAAATGATAAATAAAACAAGCTAGATTTCTAGAAGCTGCTATTTTGCTATCTAACTGCCTAACGCTTCCGGCAGCAGCATTACGTGGATTAGCTAATAATTCCTCTCCATTGGCTTTCCTTATTTCGTTTAATTGGTTAAAACTTTTTTTGCTCATGTAAATCTCACCACGAACCTCAATATCTAATGGCTGTGGTAAAACTAACGGGATAGTTTTTATAGTTTTCACATTATGAGTAATATCTTCGCCTGTAACTCCATCACCTCTAGTTGCTCCTCTGACTAACTTACCTTGTTTGTAAAGCAACGAAACAGATAATCCATCAATTTTTAATTCACAAACGTAATTAGGATTAACTTCTTTCTTTATTTTTTCATCAAAATTTCTTATCTCATCTTCATTAAAAACGTTACTTAAAGATAACATTGGCTTCTCATGAATTATTTTTTTAAATTCGCTGATTACTTCGTTGCCAACTCTTTTGGTTGGAGAATCTTCTCTTACCCAATCGGGATGCAAAGCCTCGATTTTAATTAATTCTTGCATATAACGATCATATTCTTGGTCAGTCAAAGTTGGATTATCTAAAGCATAATATTCATAATTGGCTTTATTAATTAACTCGATTAATTCATTCATTCTATCCATAATAATCACCATATATAGTATATCAAAAATAACTAATCTTTAGCAATAAATATATTTACCTATATTTTAATTATTGAACAATCAAGAACGAAACCATACCATCAAAAAAAGCCTTATAATAAAGGCTTTTTATTTTCCACTGGTGTCCCGTACAGAACTCGAATCTGTGACCCTTTGATTAAAAGTCAAATGCTCTACCTACTGAGCTAACGGGACGAATAAATGGCTGCCTCGGCTAGATTCGAACTAGCGCATGCCACAGTCAAAGTGTGGTGCCTTACCGCTTGGCTACGAGGCAATCTAACCTAATACAAAAGTGGTGGAGAGAGATGGAGTCGAACCATCGAACCCGAAGGAACAGATTTACAGTCTGCCGCGTTTGACCACTTCGCTATCTCTCCAAGAATGGTGCCGAAAACAGGAATCGAACCCGTAACCTACTGATTACAAGTCAGTTGCGCTACCAATTGCGCCATTTCGGCAATTAAAATGGTGGGCGATATAGGACTCGAACCTATGACCCCCTGCTTGTAAGGCAGGTGCTCTAACCAACTGAGCTAAT
>CALVKK010000100.1 GCA_944332645.1 uncultured Bacilli bacterium | reverse complement strand
TCATTAGTTGGTACTTATGAAAATAAATATACAATCCGTTATATCCTAGGAAGCAATACTAAAACTCTTGAACAAAAAGATTTAAGTAGCTTTAAAGACCGTTTCATTGAGCATATTAAAAATAATGATTTAGCCATAGTTGAATAATATGGATGAATTAGTATTTCGAAAAATATTATTAGAGCTAGGCATTGGTTCACCAGAATTCTTTACATTTTTAGAAGGTAAAGTTCATAGATATCCTGTTAAAGATTTTGGGTGGGCTTGTTTTCCAAAATTAGATTCTCAAGATCGTATTATAGATATATGTATTATAGTTCCAGAATTTTTTGATGAACAATGCATTAGAATAAATATTCACGAATATGCTCATGCCTTTGAACTTTTTAATGAACTAGGACAAGTTTACGTAGAAAATAAAGATGTTCGTGAACAAAACGCTAAAGAAAAAGAACTAGAATTCTTAAGATTAAGACTTAAGAGAAACTAGTTCTTTTTTATAATTCTTTAAATAATTCAATAATATTTATATCTAAAACTTTAGCAATATGATACAAACTTCCAACCGATATAGTTTGAAATACTTTAGAACTTTCTAAGTTACCAATAAAACTCAAAGAATAGTTACATTTTTCTGCTAATTGTTCTTGGGTTAATTTTTTTTCTTTACGTTTTTTCTTTATATTTTGACCGATAACATAATAAATATAATTTTCGTCGTTTTTATTTAACATAAAATAACCTTCTTTGTTATTATTATCTCAGTTAACTCATCAAAATTTTATCTACCGACCGTAGATAAAGTGTGTTATACTTATCATAGGTGATACGGTTTATGAAAAATAAAATAATTTATACTTCTCTTGGAGGCATAATTTTAATTGTCATTATTAGCATTATTGCTTTATTAATATATAATGATACAAATTTTAAAATTTATACAAATGTTAATAACTCGCAAATTATCAACGATAATGCTCTAACGATGATGTATGAAACAGAAGCTGGTAGTGGAGAATATCAAGTTTCTAGTGATACAACTTGGCCGCATGATGAGTATACATTTAATGAAACACTATCAAGATGTGAAAACGGCGGAGTTCTTACCTGGGATGATGAAAATAAAAAAGTGTTATTGCAAACAAATTCTAGTGATAAATGTTATGTATATTTTGATGCTATATTTAGTGCTACTTTAAATAACTATACTTTATCTTGGAATCCAATTAATGGTGCAGAAAATTATAATATATATAGCAATGGCACTCTACTTACTTCTACAACAGAAACATCTGTAGATCTTTATGAATACTATACAATTCCAGGAACGTATACTATTACTGTAAGTTATGTTAAAAGTGGTAATGAAAGTGAACGATCAAATGATATTAGTTATTCGATTGAACAATTAAATGATGGTAAATATTTGTTGCTAGCGGGGGATTTATTTGCTATTTATGGAAAGCTCGATAATTATGGTTCTAGTGTAAGTTTTTCTATAAATGAGCTATATTTATTTAACACTACAAATGCATTTAGCTATAATAGTGGTGAATTTTGGATATGTGATTCAATTACCGAAAATGGGGATCAAGATGTTTGTGAGCTTGCAACAGAGGAATTCAAACTAGACCAAAGAATTGAAAATATAAAAATATGTATTAATACGGAAGCGGGCTCAGAAAATACTACATATCCATTTAACTTAACTTACAATTATGAGTTTACCGAATCAGATTGCTGGGAAGGCCCGCTAGAGGAGGCAAACTTTGGAAATGGATATTTAAGTGTCGTACACGCGGGTAATAATACAAAAGATATCACGTTTGTAGGATTGCAAAATGGTGGGGGGCAAGGATTTTACATAACATTTAGTGCGCCAGGTTATATAGACAGTAACCCTTTATATGGCGGAATAAGAGTTTATTGCGTATCTAAAAATACATTTGTGTATATCTATGATGAAAAGAAAAAGAAAAAACGTAAAAAGAAAATCCAGGATGTAACTTATGATGATCTTTTGTTAGTATGGGATTTTGACAATGGTAAATTTGCATATGCAAAACCATTATGGATAAAAGCAAAAGAAGAAGCAAATACATATAACTTATTAAGATTTAGTGATGGATCTACGTTAAAAACAATTAATCAACATAGAATATTTAATGTTGAAAAAGGAATGTTTACTTATCCTATGAGTAATGATACACCAATTGGGACAACTACTTTAAATAGTAAAGGAAAGTTAGTTAAACTAATTAGTAAAGAAGTTATAAATAAAAAAGTTGAATACTATAATATTATTACTGATTATCATATAAATCTATTTACTAATGATATATTAACCTCATGTCGTTTTAGTAATTTATACAAAATTGAGAATTTAAAGTATATAAAAAATAACGTTATAAATAATGATACAAATCTTTTTTCAAATATTGATGAAAAGTGGATTAATGGATTGAGGTTAAAAGAACAACCATTAGATATTAATAGAGATAATGCTGACTATCGCGGAAATATAGGTGATTACATAAAATCTTTAGAAGAAAAAGACATTAGAAAATAAAAATAATCCTCTTTGGTATTTTTAATCAAAGAGGATTATTCATTAATATTTATTCCTGACGTAGTTATGTAATTTTTATACCTAAAATATTTAAAAATTGTCTATTACGTTTACCAGACTCGACAACTCGTGTATATTTTATATCAAATCTATCTGCAAGAATTAAGAGAAGAGCAATAAAACTATCATAATCAAAACCGTCACTATGTATTTTTATTGTAAAATTTGTTCAACATTATCAAAAATAAAATTTTTGCTTTTAAATATAGTCTTTCAAAAAATATTGTATATTATAACCTGGTGGGTTATAATACATATATATCAAGGGGGATATATGATTATAATAAAGA
>CALVKK010000099.1 GCA_944332645.1 uncultured Bacilli bacterium | reverse complement strand
AGTAATTCTATGATATAATAAAATAAAATAAGAACTTTATTAGGTTTATTATACTTAATAGTTTTCTATGATGAAATCATATATGAGGAGGAAAAAATGACGTTTGACAGTGTTGTTGAATTGTTGAAAAAATTTATAGATGTTTTAATAGTGTGGTTTGCCCTATACTATATATTAAAAAATTTACGTAAAAACGTAAAAATGGTTCTTTTGTTTAAAGGAATTTTAGTAATCGTAATTTTGAAAGTCATAAGTGATGTTTTAAATCTTGTAACGATAGGTTTCTTGTTGGATTACATAATTGAATGGGGTCCTTTAGCTATAATTGTAATTTTTCAGCCAGAAATAAGAAGTGTTTTAGAGCAATTAGGTCGTAGTCAATTACTAGGTCGTCATAAGGTATTAACTGTCGACGAAAGAGAAAAGATGGTCTACGAGATTACTAATGCATTAGATTATTTAAGAAAACAGTCAATCGGTGCTTTGATAGTTATCGAACGCGATAATAGTTTAAGTGATTATATTGAAAAATCAAAAAAGATTTATGCAGATATTTCATCAGATTTATTGATATCAATATTTTTCCCAAACAATCCACTTCATGACGGAGGTTTAATAATTCAAGGTAATAAGATTACGAGTGCTGGGGCTGTTTTCCCGACTAGTGACAGTTTAAAAATTAGTAAAAGGTTAGGAACAAGGCATAGAGCGGCTTTGGGTATTTCAGAAATCAGTGACTGTATAGCTATTGTCGCTTCAGAGGAAACAGGTAGATTATCAGTAGCTATTGATGGAGAATTATATTATAACTTAACTTTAGATGAAGTCAAAATTCGTTTATTAGAAGAATTAAGGCCTAAGAAAGAAGTTATCGTTGATGAGGAGGAATTAAGTGATGAAAACAATAATGAAAATGTTTAAGTACATTGGTTCCTTTTTCAAGAATTTAATAGAAAAGATAATTGTTGTTCCAATTAGTAAGTTTATTTTATTTATTAATACAAAATTTGAAAAACCGAGCAAAAAATTTGAAAATTGGCTATCAAGATCGAATACGTTACTGTTTATATCTTTAGCTATTGCTATTTTATTCTTTGTAGTTATAGATCAAAAAATATTAACTTATTCTGAAAGTTCAGCCGAAGTGTTATCCAGTCAACAAGTCAAGGTTTCATATGACGAAGACAATTATGTTGTAGAAGGAATCCCTGAAAAAGTAGACATAACATTAATTGGGAATAAAGCAGATTTATATATCGCAAAACAATCACCAGCTAATGAAGTACTTATTGATTTATGGGGACTAAAACCTGGAACACATAAAGTTGATATTAAATATGATCAAGTCAATAGTGATATTAAGTATAGTGTTAATCCATCTACAGCTACAGTTGTTATTCACGAAAAAGTATCAGCTACTAAAACTTTATCAGTAGATTTATTAAATCAAGATGCTTTAGATCCAACATATATTATTGAAGAAGTTAATGCTAATACTAATTCTGTTGTAATCAAAGGTGCAGAATATAAAGTAAATAAAGTAGCAACAGTAAAAGCATTGGTTGATGTTAATGCAATTCCTAATTTGAAACTTGGTGAAAAAACAACAGTGTCATCATCACTAAGAGCTTATGATGAGGCTGGGAATGTTGTTGACGTTGAAATCAGTCCTGAAAAAGTTGATGTCGAAATATTAATTGATTCACCTAGCAAAGTAGTTCCTATTCAAGTAATACCTACTGGAAGTGTTATTTATAACATGGGTATCAGCAATTTGATTGTTAATAACAATGAAAATACAACAGTAACTTTATATGGACCAACTGAAGTTTTAGCAACGATTGATTATTTACCAGTAAGCGTTAATGTTCAAGGATTATCTGAAGATACACAGTTTAAAGTCAACTTGGAAAAACCAAATGGCGTAAAGCATATGAGCATTGATAATGTTACTGTTGACGTTAAGTTAAGTAATGATATAAGCAATGTTGATATTAATGATGTTGGTATATCTTGGATTAACTTGAATAGTGATTATGGAGTAACACCTATCGATATTGATAGTGTTACTGTTAAGCTTAAGGGTGTTACTGACATTGTTAATAGTATAACAACCGAGGATATCAATGTTTATGTAGACTTGAAAGATGTAGTGTTAGGAACACAGACTGTTGATATTATCGTAAGTGGCAATGATCCACGGGTTGAATATATGTCCTCTGTTTTAAAAATACAAGTCCGAATATATGAAAAATAAACTTCTTTAGAAGTTTATTTTTCTATATGATCAAACAAAATACCAATATTGATTAATCCAGTTATACCGACAATGGTGTATATAATTCGAGGTATCGCTGAATCCGTGCCAAAAAGGTAAGTGATTACATTGAAGTCAAACAAACCAATTAATCCCCAGACTATTGCACCTATAATAGTAATTACCAAACAAACTTTTTGTAAAGTTTCCAAAAAAATCATTCCTTTCTATATTCACTAGGTATTTTAGACGAAATTAAAAAAAATATACATTTTTTATAAAATCGTTCAATATAATTAATTGAATAGGAGTGAGAGCGTGAAAAAAATTTTATTGTACATTTCAACTATATTATGTGGTCTTTTGATAATTGGCTGTGGTAAATATGGTGAAAAAGATATCATCAAAGATTTAAGCAAAAAAATTGATAAGACGAATGGTTATTATTTAAATGGTGAATTACAGATTATTAATAATGAAGATAGTTATGTATATAATGTTGAGGTTGCTTATCAGAAAGAAGATAATTTTAGAGTAAGTTTAAAAAATAAAACTAATAATCATGAACAAATTATTTTAAAAAATAATGAGGGAGTTTATGTTATGACACACAAAAGTACACAACTTTTATAAATGAATAAGTTTGAGGTTATATCAATTTAGTTAGTATC
>CALVKK010000098.1 GCA_944332645.1 uncultured Bacilli bacterium | reverse complement strand
TATAAAACCACAAAATGTCATGATTTTAGAAGATGGTAAAGTTAAAATCATGGATTTTGGAATAGCAATGGCTTTAAACAGTAATGAATTAACCCAGACTAACTCTGTCATGGGTTCAGTTCATTATCTACCTCCAGAACAGGCTAATGGTAGTGGATCTACTATTAAATCAGATATTTATTCATTAGGAATTTTAATGTATGAGCTGTTGATTGGGAAAGTACCTTTTAAAGGAGATAATGCTGTCGAGATTGCAATTAAACAAATGAAGGAACCTATTCCTTCGATTTGTCAACAAAATCCTGATATTCCACAATCTATCGAAAATATTGTCATAAGAGCTTGTGCAAAAAATCCTAAAAATAGATATGATTCAGTTAAAGAAATGTATGATGATATTCAAAATGCTTTGACACCTGATGGTTTAAAACAAAAAAGAATTGTTTATAAGTATGCAGAGAATGATTTAGATGAAACTAAGGTTATGCCAAATTTAAGTCATCTGGATAGAAGTACGAAGGAGGAATTAGAAGTGCCAAAAGTAAAAGAAAAGAAACGAATAAAGGATAAAGTTTTATGGATAACAGGCGGAATTTGTGCTGGATTAGTTGCTTTAATTTGTTTATTTGTTATTATTTATCCACGTTTAGTGGCTGTTCCTGATGTTACAATACCAGATGTTAATAATTTGACGGTAGTAGAAGCTGAAGCTAGGTTAAAAGAGTTTGGACTATTGGTCACAAGTGAAATCCAAGAAAGAGAAAACGACGAAATCGAACCTGGAAAAGTAATTGGAACTAGTCCACAAGCTGGTCGAACGGTTAAGGAAGGAACTGAAGTAACAATTATCGTCGCTAAAAAAAGCGATAATATAACAGTCGATGATTATACTGGAATTAATTACATGACTGCTGAAGCTAATTTAAAAAACGCAGGCTTAAATGTTATCATCGAACAAAGAAAGATTGAAAAACTAGAACAAGAAAATTTTATACATGATGAATTTGATGTTATCGGTCAAAGTGCCGAAAAGGGAACTATTTTAGAGCCTGGTGATACAATCGTCCTATATTATGCTGTCTTTACAATCGAGTATCCTGATTTTGTTCAAGAAGGGTATAGTGTTGATGAAGTAAGTGATTTCTGTGCGAAAAATGGTGTTACATTAAATATTGAATATGAGATAAGAGATGAATATGCAGAGGGAACTATTATTAATCAAAATCGAACTGGCGAGGTAATAAGTGGATCAACTTTAACAATTACTGTTACTCAACGAACACCACTTGATATACCAGATTTACCTGAGGATTCTAATTAATGGAAGGTAAAATAATTAAAATTATTAGTAATTCTTTTACCGTTTTAGCTGATAAAGAATACATATGTCAAGCAAGAGGAAAATTTAGAAATACAAAAACCAATTTACTAGTTGGTGACAATGTTGTTTTTGATGAAATAAAAAAAATTATTTTGGAAGTTAAAATTAGGAGCAACAGTTTAATTATACCACCGATTGCTAATGTTGATCAGACTTTGATTATAGCTAGCGTAAAAGAACCAGATTTAGATTTATATTTATTAGATAAATTGCTTTGTTTAATCGAATTTAATAATATCAAACCAATTATCTGTTTTACAAAGTTAGATTTATTAGATGATCACACACAAATTGAAGAGATAAAAAAATATTATCAAAAAATCGGTTATCAAGTTTTTGACAATCGCGATATTAAAATAAGGGATATATTTAAAAATAAAATAACGGTTTTTGCTGGTCAGTCAGGAGCTGGGAAATCAACTTTGCTAAATCTTTTAGATAATACTTTAAATTTGAAGACTAATAATATTTCTATATCTTTAGGAAGAGGTAAACATACGACTAGACATGTTGAACTTTTACCTGTTTTAGGAGGTTTATGTGCTGATACGCCGGGTTTTTCTTCTCTTTCTTTGCATGAATTGAAACCGAAAGATATTAAAGACAATTTTGTTGAATTTAACAATTACAAAGATGAGTGTGCTTATAGAGACTGTCAACACGACAAAGAAGAAGATTGTGAAATTAAAAGAAGATTAGGCAAGGATATTTTGCTTTCACGTTATGAAAACTACATTAAAATTTTAAGGAAGGAATGAATATGAAAATTTCGGCATCATTTTTATCGATTAAGGATAATTTAAAAGAAAATATTTCCAGATTAACTAAAACTGATATCGATTATCTGCACTTGGATATTATGGATGGCAGTTTTGTTTTAAACAAAACTTGGGATATTGAGCAAATTAAGGGTATAATTAATTACAACAAGCCATTAGATATTCATCTAATGGTGGATGATGTTTATAAGTATATTGATCAGTTTCAAGTTTTAAACCCAATTTATATTACCTTCCATTATGAGATAAACTATGATATAATGAAGGTGATTGAATATATTAGGCAGTATGGTATAAAGGTAGGTTTATCAATCAAACCAGAAACTGATGTCGAAAAAATTTTACCTTATTTACCTTATGTTGATTTAGTACTTGTTATGAGTGTTGATCCTGGTGCTGGAGGACAAACTTTTATTGCAAGTACGACTGATAAGATCGAAAAATTACGAGCAATAGACGGAAATTTTCTAATTGAAGTCGATGGCGGTATTAATATCGATACGATAGATTTAGTCAAAAATGTTGATATAATTGTAGTTGGTAGTTATATTACTAATGGTAACTATGAAGAAAGAATTAAAAATATAAAGGAGAAAATTTATGGATGATATTTTATTAGAAACGGAAAGTAGGATGGAGGCAACAATTGATAGTTTGGATAAAAGATTGTTAAACATTCGTGCCGGGAGAGCAAATCCTGCTATTTTAGATAGTGTTGTTGTTAATTATTATGGTGTTGACACACCACTCAAACAATTAGCTAACATTTCGATTCCTGA
>CALVKK010000097.1 GCA_944332645.1 uncultured Bacilli bacterium | reverse complement strand
ACTTCATAACAACCATCTAATAAAGGTGCATTTTCATATAAATTTCTATATTGATAAACTTGTTTAAATTCATCCTCTCGTCCTTTTATTAATTCTTGCCTATAATAAACTTTGCTACTGTTAATATCTATTTTTTCTCCTAAAAATTCTTCTAAAAAATCATTAAATATTCCATCTGTAATTACATTATCCATATCCACCATTATTGTCTTCATTTTATTTTCCCCATTTCAATTTATTAATTTTTTCTTCTAAAACATGGCATTCCTCTAAATTAATATCATAAATATTAGCTAATGCACAAATATAATTCATTTGAAGAAGTTGAAGAATACGAACTATCAAAATATTTTATTTTATCTTCCTCCATTGTCAGTTTGAACATATTTAATGATTCTAATCCATTATATTTTGAAGTTATAGCAACTAACTTTAAATTATTTTGCATAAAGGTTTTACTAAAGCCGATTAGATTAGTTCGACTAATTTCCATATGGTGCCGTTAAGAAAGTTATCTACAATTTTTTATCTCACATATTTCTGTAATATAAAAGCATAACCTTTCGCTATTTTCTTTTCTCTAATTAGTTCCAATATTTCACTTTTGTTATACCATTTAACTTGTAATACCTCCTCTGGTTGAAAAACAAGCCTATTTATATCTATTTCATCTTCCGTTAGATAAATATTAAAAATATAATTATTATATGGAAATTTTATGGTTTCAATATATTTAATACATATATTTTCTAATCCCAATTCTTCATATAACTCTCTTTTTAATCCTTGCTCTCCATCCTCATTTGTTAAAACATGGCCACCTGGAATTGCCCATTTAAAATTATTTCTTTCAGTTGATTGTTCTAATAAGTATTTATCATTATTTTTTATTAATATATATGACATCATTATATTCGTATTTTCAGGTATTTCATCTATTCTTCTTAGTACTGTTTTATCTAATTTATTAAAATTATTATCATATAAATCTAATACTTCTTGTTTCATATTTTCACCACATTTCATAATTGTATAAACTTCTAAAATAATTTTATTTATAACCTTTAAATAAATTTTCATTCTGACAAAAAAATTAATCCTAGGTATTTTGAGATAAATATCAAAATTACCTGGGGTTCATAAAAACGAAAAAATTAATCAGAAACGATTGAATCATATATCAAAAGTTCGAGCTTTTCGAACAGATTTCTAAAATGGTGGAGATGAGGAAGTTATCTACAACTTTTACCAAAGGTAATTGATGTATGAATCAATCATTAAATACAATATAAGATCTTTTTATCATCTTGAATATTAAATTATTTAAATTTACAAAGGAACTTATTTATTTCCATATAAATAGTAATTAAATATGTCGTTTAATATTTGAACAACATAATTATTCAGCCTATTATCAATAAAATTATTATCTAAATATTTTACTTTAACTTGTTGCAATAAATCATTATATAAATCTTGATATTTATCTTTATCAATACTCTCAATATTATTAATATTGTCTAATAAATTACTCATTCGACTTACTTCATAATCAATTTTTGAGTTTTCTATATCTTTTATTTCTTCTAATTTTTCGTACAATTCTAAAGCTAATTTATAAGAAGCTATATTTGATGTATTTTGATTTTCGTGTTTTTGCATATATTCCTTTAAATCTTCAATCGAGTAATTATTAAAATTATTATCTTTCAAATAATTACATATCTCTGAATTTAAAATATAATCCCTCAATGATATTTGATTTAGTTTTATTGTATGTTCTACTTGATATAAATCTTCTGATAACTCAACAAGCTCATAAGCTTTAGTAATAAAGTCAAACATTAAACTATTATATTTTTCGTCGTAATTTTGTTTTTCTGTAAAGATTTCTAATATTTCATCTTTTATATTTTCAATATTATACATTAATTCCTCCTCGTATAATGTAGTTAAGATATTTTTTAACTACAGTTGTCTACTTAAAAAGAAAATAGATTATCATTGCTAACATACCACTTACAATAAAAGATAAAATAACTCCATTGATATAGCCCTTACTTGTGAGAGAAGAATTTGCGTTGGTTTTCACTAACATTTTTGGCTTTTCTAGCTGCTTTTGTTGAGCTATTGCCCGATTTTTTATTCTTATTTGTTCTGCAATTTGAATTTCAATTTCACTTCTTTGGTCAAAATATTTTTTTTGCTCCTCATTGTTAATAATTGCGTTCTGGGATTTTATTTCTTGTTTTAACGAAGGAAATTCTTGTGCTTCATATTTTTTCCCGTTAAACATAAATTCTACCTTGGTTTTTCTTTTCTTTGCTGTCGAAGCATATCGCGATAACTCCGCAAAACGATAATGTTCTAGCATTTGACCTGTTGGATCCATTTTATTAAATATTTGACGATAATCCTTATCAAACAAGTATTCATTTGAAACACCCAATTGTTTTTCAACAGTAGCTACTAATTGAGTATAGATATGATATTCAAAAAATGGACTACAAGACAATTGATGCTTTCTTGCAAAATCAACGGTACATTTATCAGTAAGACCTTCTTCAAACAAATAGCCTCCAAAGTTTTTTGCTACTACTTCTTTTTCGTTTACTATAATATTCAAATCCTCACCAACCCTGTATCTATGTGTTTGATGAAATATCTCGTGCAATAAAGTATCTAAACTATATCGAACATTTCTTATAAATAACGGATTAGCCGGATTGACCCAAGGTATTTCGATACTACCATCTGTATGAGAGGTGCCTTGTTCTTTGTTACAAAGTACAATTTTCTTTTGTGTTATCAAATCTTCTAATCGTTCTATTGCTTCAGGTTTTATAGATGTTTTATA
Organism: uncultured Bacilli bacterium; assembly: GCA_944332645.1. Classification (GTDB taxonomy): domain Bacteria; phylum Bacillota_I; class Bacilli_A; order RF39; family UBA660; genus Faecisoma. Next base: position 178 of record CALVKK010000097.1, on the reverse strand, counting down.
ATCTTCTTTTATCAATGTTATTATATATGTTGCATATTCATATAAACAGTCAGATTGAAATTGACTTTTATTGTAAGCATAACTTTTTAGTTTTTGTTCTAATTCATTTTCTAGTTTTTTATGAGTTGCTATAATATTGTATCCTTTTTGGTTTATTGATTGCAAAAATTGCTCTTTT
>CALVKK010000096.1 GCA_944332645.1 uncultured Bacilli bacterium | reverse complement strand
AAAACATTTTATCGATATCTTTTGGAACTTTGTCGTTTTTAACAGCATTGATTATTTTTTCTTCTTTTTCTTTAGAAATATCTTTACCTGTCATCTTACCCAATTCTTGAATTACCTCTCTTAAGGTACCTTCATCCTTTAAATTCCCTGCCTGTAATTTTTTAGCCAATCCTAAAATAGCCTCTTTTCCTACATTTGTCTTGTTTTCAATCTTTTTGAAAAAATTATCAGTAAAATTAAACATATCATCAACCTCAAAATATTATATGTATATTTTTTAAATAGGTTATTCAATATGTCTAACTGATAATTTAAATAATCTTGACAATATCATTTAATTGATCGGTTGGTATTTTATATTCTATTCCTGTTTGCATATTTTTTATTTTAATAATATTATCTTTAATTTCATCTTCCCCCAAAACAATGACATATGGTATCTTTTCTTTGTTAGCAAACTCAAAACTCTTCTTTAATTTCCTATTATTCATTTCTAAATCGACTCGGTAATTAAGTTTTCGTAATTTGTCAGCTAGTAAAAGACTTTCTTTTTCTGTATTAAGCGGTATTATGTAAATATCGACAAAAGGATTATCATTAAACTCCGCTCTTCTTTTTAATATTTCATAGATAGTCGATAATCCAAAGCTGATTCCAACTGCTGGGTATGAATTGCCATCGTTAATAAAATCGGTAATCATATTGTCATATCGACCACCACCACCTAAACTACAACTTAATTCATTGTTTTCATCATAAACTTCAAAGACATTACCAGTATAATAATCTTGACCTCGCGCTAAAGCCGCTACAAATTTGGTCTTATCTTGTAAATTCAAAGTCTCTATATAACTGCGTAATTCTTGAACTTCTTCTAATCCTTTTTGAATTAATTCATTATCGGCATTGTGATACTTATTTAAAATTGATTCAAAATCTAAGTTAAAATCAGCCAAAATTGCCTCTGCTTGATTTTGATTAACTCCTAAATTAGAAAATTCATAGATAAGCTCATTTTTAGGTATTTTTTCTAACTTATCGATCACAGTTATAACTGGTGATATTAATTCTTTTGCAATACCATTTGCCAAAATTATACCAGCCATTAAATTACGACTATTATATTTTACAATAACATTTATTCCTAATTTACTGTATCCTTCAATAAATAACGATAACAGTTCTGCTTCGATCATTTGTCCACCAATTCCAACGACATCAACATCACACTGAATAAATTCACGGTCTCTACCTGTTTTTACTGGACCGTCGCGAAAAACTTTGCCAATTTCATATCTTTTAAACGGCATTTTTAAATCTTTTGTAAGAGCGATACATTTAGCAAAGGGAGCAGTTAAATCATATCTTAATCCCAATTTTCTTTGGCCACGATCACTTAATTTATAAATTTCATTTAAAAGATCATTATTTTCATCGTACTTACCAGCCAAAAAATCATAATAACACAAAATTGGTGTTTCAAGTGGTTTAAAACCATATTTTTCAAATATTTCTTTTAGAGTGTCATTAATATAGTTCCTAATTCTTTGCTCATTTGGCAAATAATCATAGGTCCCTTTAACATTTAATAGACTAGTTTCCCTTTTCATAATATCCTTCTTTCCAAAAAAACTACACAGTCACCTGTATAGTTAAAGTGACGAATTTGTAAAAAGAACTTGTCACCTACAAAAACTAATTTGCGTCAACAAGTGCTAATTATTGATAGATTTTACTCACAATAATCTTCTTCAAAGACGCAATTAGTATATCATTTATCAATAGTTTTTGTCAAACTATATATTCGTGGTACCCTCTTGCCAATACTACATAATACTTCATATTCGATCGTATTTAAATGCTTAGCAATTTCCTTAACATGTTCAATATCTTTTATAACTACCACTTTATCTTTTATTTTTACATTCTTATCTACTTTAACGAATAACATATCCATACAAATATTACCAACTATTTTATATTTGTTATTGTTTATATAGACAAATCGTCCTTTGTTCGCCCTTATAATGCCATCGGCATAGCCAATAGGAACAACAGCTATAATTTCAGCTTTTTTAGCACAATAAGCACCATTATAACCAACAGTATCACCTTTTTTTAAATATTTTAATTGAATGATTTCACTAACTAATTTAAATGTCGGTAGCAAATTCAAATTGGATTTGGTAAATCCATACATTGCTATTCCAAGACGGCAACCATTAGCAAAGCTAGGTTTAGGATATAACATTGTAGCGTCACTTGCAGTTAAGTGAATAATAGGTATGGTTTGTAGAGGAATATTTTTTGTTAATGTTAAAAATTTTGTTAATTGATTTTCTGTTTTTGTTTTATCACTAGCATGGTAAATATGAGTATAAAGTCCTTCTAATTTTATTTTAGATTTAGAAAGTTTTTGATAAATAATATCTAACTCTTTAGAATCATTTATCCCTAATCGATTCATTCCTGTATCTATTTTAATGTGAACTTTTAAACTAGCAAGATTATTTAAATCAAGACTATCAAAGTATTCCAAACTAGGTATAGTTATGGTAATATTGTTTTCTTTACAAATAGATAAATATTGGTTATCGATTACCTCTAAACACAAAATGGGAATATCATTAATCTCTTTTCTAATCTTTAATGCTTCTTCTAAACTAGAAACAGCTAAATAATTACACCCGCCATCAATTATTTTCTTGACTACTTCATTGCTATAATGACCATAGCAATCAGCTTTAACTACACCAAAATAATATTTATATCCTTGGCAATATTTGATTATTTGTTCTACATTATTTTTAATATTGTCTAAGTAGACTTCAACATATGTATTCCTATAAGGCATTATTACCACCTCTTTATTATATTTAATATCTAGATATAATTATAACATTTTTATGTATAATTGTATTCAGATTTATAAAATCATTTAAATTAAAAAACTCTTACAAAATAAGAGTTCATTAATAAATGGTCGGGAAAACAGGATTTGAACCTGCAACCCCCTGGTCCCAAACCAGGTGCTCTACCAAGTTGAGCCATTTCCCGATAATATGGTGCGCTCGAAGGGATTCGAACCCCTGACCTTTTGGTTCGTAGCCAAACACTCTATCCAACTGAGCTACGAGC
>CALVKK010000095.1 GCA_944332645.1 uncultured Bacilli bacterium | reverse complement strand
ACGATTCTTCAACTAAAATTTCTTCTTTAATAATATTTACCATAATACCATCCTTTCTTTTTAGAGTAGGATAGTTTCTTATAACACAAAAAAACTAATCCATTTCTGAATTAGTTATTTATCAAAACTCGAAAAGTTCGAGCACATTTCACTATGGAGCAAGTGAGCGGAATCGAACCGCCGTCCCAGCCTTGGCAAGGCCGTATACTAACCGCTGTACTACACCTGCAAAACTAAATATAATTATACAATAATTATTTTTAATTGTAAATAGTTTATTAGAAAATTATTAGATAACTATAATAAAGAACAAATAATAAAAGCATTAAAATACCTTCCATTCTAGAAATTGTTCGTTGACTTCTACCTAACAAATAAAACATCAAAGCTGCAATTAATATTGCAATCAAATCAATATAATTAAATGCCATACTATTAATACTACCAAATATCAAAACAGGTAATCCTAAAACAATACAAATATTAAATATATTAGTTCCTATAATATTGCCAACTGTCATATCAAACTCGCCTTTTTTTGCTGAAGTAATAGTAATCATTAATTCTGGTAAAGAAGTGCCAATAACAACAACAGTCATCGAAATTAATTTAGTTGAAACATTTAATTGCTCAGATAAATATAAAGTTGAATCAACAATCAAATCACTAGAAAAAACAATAGCTGCTAAAGATATAAACGTAAAAATAAGCGACTTAATCTTCCCTTGCTTAATTTCATCACATTCTATCTTCTTAAATCTTTTAACCATACGATATAAATAAATACAAAAAAGAATGAATAAAAGAAGTAACACTACTGCATCGTAACGTGATAAAACATTATCTAAAAACAATAGACAAAACATAGAAGTAACTATTACTAAAAAAGGTAATTCCTTCGACACAGTAACCGTTTTTATTTTAACGGGTTTTACTACACTAGCTAAACCTATAATTAGAAGAATATTAACAGCGCAACTACCAACAACATTAGATATTGTTAAATCATAATTATTGTTAGCAATACTATTAAAAGATATTGCTAGTTCTGGAGCACAAGTACAAAAAGCAGCAATTGTTAAAGCAATGACCATTTTTGGCACTTTGAAACTACTCGCTAAATTAGAAGCACTATCGACAAATATATTAGATGAAACTATAATTAATGCTAATCCTAAAATCAATAAAAAGACATTCCACCACATATTATCACCTAAATTTATTATACCATTTAAAAAAGATTTAAAACATATTAAACCTTTTTTCAATGCGATTTTTTCCTAATAAGCGCATTATTTCATATAAATCAGGTGTCATTGTTCTAGAAGTTAATATCACTCTTAAGACCATACTAACATCACCAACATGACCTTTATACTTATCTGGATTCTCTTTATATTCCCTAACTTCTTTAGCATACCCTAATTCTTCACTTAGCATTTTAATATTATTAAACCAAGTATCTTTATCACTAACATCATAATATTTTGAAATATATAAATCAATAATTTTTTTAATTTCTAAACGATTTGTTATCTTATCAAATTGATATTTGAAATCTTTAAATAGTTCATCATACATATACCAATTTTCTTTTTTATAATCTGAGAACATTGCCATATCCTTTCGTGGCTTTTTTTGTTCTCTTTCAATATTCATAACATTAATACTATAATCTTTATGTTTCTCTAACAAATCATACAATTCCTTGTCATAATGTTTACTATATTCTAAAGTTTTTTCATAAACTTCGCTAGCTTTTAACATGCTAATATAATTTTTAGATATATTCAATAGCTTTTCAACATCAAACAAAGATCCACTTGAACTGATTTTCTTAAAATCCAAATCAAAATCATCGATCATTTTTTCTTTGTTTTGTAAATACCACATTTCAAAGTTAGAATTAGCTACAGTGCATAAATACAACAAAACTGCTTCAGTTGGAATCCCTTTCTCATGATAATAAGAGATAGCCGCCTCTGGATCCTTACGTTTACTTAATTTTCTTCGATTACCATTTTCTTCTTTCATCAATGGTGCAATATGTGCATATTTTGGAGGTTCAAATCCAAAAATTTGAAATAATTGAAGATGAATAGGTACACTTGACAACCACTCATCGCCTCTAATAATATGAGTTGAACCCATCAAATAATCATCAACCAAATGTGCAAAATGATATGTTGGTAGGCCATCGCCTTTAATAATGATAATATCTAAATCATTTTCTGGCAGTTCTAATTTTCCTTTAACTAAATCCGTGTAAACTACTTTATTAGTAAATTTACCTGGTGATTTTAATCTTATAACATACTTCTCACCATTTTTAATCTTATTTAACACTTCATCTTGTGATAAATATCTATCTCTTGCCCACTTCCCATAATAACCTATTCTCTGTTTAAGATCTTCTTGTTCTTTCCTAATGTCTGCTAATTCCTCTTCCGTACAAAAACAGGCATAAGCTAAATCATTGATAATTAAATATTTAGCGAATGCTTGATATATATCCTTTCTCTTGCTTTGAATATATGGTCCATAATCACCAATCCATTCTGTCTCACTAATCATGCCTTCATCGATGCTTATGCCATAATTTTTTAAATCCTTAATAATTCCTGAAACACCATCAGCTATTTCTCTTTTTTTATCAGTATCCTCGATCCTCAAAAAGAAAACACCATTGGTTTGTTTAGCCATTTTACTTGCTATAAATGCAGAAAACAATGCCCCCATATGAACATACCCAGTGGGACTAGGTGCATATCTAGTTACAATTGCATTTTTTGGCAAATTACGTTTAGGATAAATTTTTTTATAATCTTCAAAAGTTTTTTCAACATTTGGTAATAAAATATCAGCAAACTCTTTATTAGTCATACTCTATTCTCCTTCAAAACAATTATATCATAAAAAAAAGGATATCTATACCTTTTACATATATTTTGTCATCGATTTCATCATTTGATTAACTTGCTTTTGACTTGGTGTGCGCCCCATCTGAGTCATCATCGCTTTAATCATTTGTTCATTAATTGGTGGATTTTTCTTAATTTGTTTTTGAATTAAATGACGGGCGATGAAAAAGCCTATAACACCACCTACTACTAAACCAATTAGCAAATATACTATATTCCATATCATTATCCAT
>CALVKK010000094.1 GCA_944332645.1 uncultured Bacilli bacterium | reverse complement strand
ATAGTATATCAAAAAATCAAAGAAAATTAAAGAAAAATAGTTTTTTAACTACTCTTCTTTCGAATTTAATTCTCATTTAAATTAATACCATCAATACAATTATCATAAATCCATTGTTTTAAATCTATCATTTCGCCACTTTCATAATACTTAATCAACTTTTCATAGAAAACAGATTGACTATCTTGAGAGATGGTTATAATTCCACAACCATTATCGATCATTATTTTATTAGCAAATAACATTGCCACCCTTTTATTGCCATCAATAAAAATCTGTCTTCGCATCAGACTTAACATGATTTCAATCGCTATTTCAGTTTTACTTTTTTCTTTCTGATTTAACAAACTATCTAATTCCTCTTTGATTTGACTTTCAATAGGAAATTGTGGTTGCCATTTTGTACCACCAATATTAACTGGAGTAGTCCTTATTTTTCCTAAGTTTTGTTCCAAAACTAATTTATCTGCCACCAATTTATGAATATGGCATAATGTATTATAATCATATTCAATATCCGGATTTTCTAAAATAAATTGCCAAGCGTATTTTAAGTTATTAATCGCAATGATACTATCCACAGTAAGACCATTTATTACTCCACCATCATAGATAGTTTGTGTTTCAGGATAGGTAACTGCAATCCCTTCTAAATTAGCACTTTTCCAAATATAATCGACGATATTTCTCTTAGCAATAAACACATTTTGTTCTCTTGTTAAATTATATTTATCTTGCATTATTTTCCTCCTTTGAGAATTAAATAAATTCTATTACAATAATCAGTATATCAAAAAATCAAAGAAAATTAAAGAACAAAGATTAGTTTTTACCTTATTACTTGCTAGCATTCCTCAATACATGCATTTAATAATGTAATTATGCTTATAAAATCATTGTTACTTAGCTTTTCGACAAATTTTAAATCTCTGGCTTCATAATCTATACTTCTTATATGTTCACATAAAACAGATCCACATACATTCTTAGTATCCTCTAACTTATAATGAGTTGGAAATTCTTTATTACTAGATGTAATAGGACATACAATAATCATTTTAGTATTTTGATTAAAAACATTTGTACTAATAACAACTGCTGGTCTTTTACCTGCTTGCTCATGACCTTTTGTAGGATTAAAATCTAAAAATACAATATCGCCTTGTTTGGGAATATATTTTTTTACCATATTTCTCTCCCAACAGCTTCATCCCAAGAAAATTCTTTTGCTAAATTTTTTCCATGGTATTCTTTAAATTTTTCTTCTAATGATATCTTTTTCTTCTTCGGAATACTAATAATTATTTTATCTTCTTCTTGTTCGATATTTAATATATCATTGTTTTTTATATTTAAAGACTTTAAAATACTACTTGGGATTCTAATTCCTGAAGAATTTCCCCATTTTTGGATTCTTGCTTCCATTGCATCATCTCCATTCATTTATAGTATATACAATGTTTATACTTTTGTCAATTATATTTTACTATTATTATATCCAATTTTAACAATATTACTAAAGATGAAATTAGGTTTTTATGTGCTATAAAATACATTTGCTTAGAAAACTATATTTATAATTTAATAAATTGAACTGTATAGTAAGAATTGTTTATAAATATTATGAATTGATCACACTCATATAAAATAAAAAAGATTAGTTTTCACTATCTTTTTGAAAATTTAAAAAATCATATTTTTCATCGAAATAATTTACTAGTTCTTTAATAGCTCCGATGATTGGTGTCGATAAAACCATTCCTATTATACCAAAGAAATAGCCAAACACTAATAAACCTAGAATGATTGTTACTGGATTTAACTTAGTTGTTTTACTCATAATATAAGGTTGTAATAAATTACCTTCAACAGCTTGAACCACAATTATGAAAATTAAAACAGCAATTCCGATCGTTGGTGATTGAGTAAATCCGACAAGCACTGCAGGTGCTCCTCCAATATAAGGACCAGCATAAGGAATAACATTTGTTATTGCACAAAATACGGCAAACAATAACGGTGCCTTTAACCCAATAATAGAAAAACCAATCGCTGTTACTACAAAAATAACTGTACAATCAATTAAAGCACCATTAACAAATCGTTTAAGTGGTTTATTAATTGCCGTCAAACATTTCTTAGTCTCTTCACGATGCCTTTTTGGAATTAAAGTATATAGCGTATCGATATGTTTATCAAAATCAAGTAATAAATAAAAACCAATAATTAAACCAATAACAAATGTTCCAATTCCAGAGAAAAGTGATTTCCCTAAATTGACAATAATCTCTGGTAATGAACTTGTTAAATTAGCAGCAATTAATTCCATTTTTTTAAATATCTCATTTTTTACTGCCATTGCATCAAAACTAGCTGAACTATCGATTTTACTAAAAACATCATCGATCCAACCAGTAACCGATTCAAGTAATTTAGGAATCGTCGATACAGCAAAATCATTTATTTGCTCAGATAAAACTGGTATTAAAGCGATAACAATTACAAGAATAATCCCTAAAAATAAAATATAAGATATCGCAGCGGCTAACCCACGTTTCAATCCCTTTTTACTTAAAAATTTTACAAATGGATCAAATAGCCAAGCTACAACAATACCAATAAATAAAGGAGATAATATCTTTAAAATCGTAAAAATGAAAGATAAAATTTGTACTTCTTTAATCAATTTGATGCCATAATAAGCACCAATTATTATTAATAGAATAACTAGTATTTTTAAGATAATATGTCCCAAAGAAACTAAATCATTTACCTTACTATAGTTTAATTCTTTATCATCCTTTTTCTTTAACATCACATTCCCCCCCTATATGCTCAACAATTCTTTTTCTTTAACGGCTAATTTTTCGTCAACTATTTTATTATATTTATTTATCAATTCCTGAATCTCATCAGTTGCATACTTGATATCATCTTCAGGAATTTCTAATTTTTTTACATCATTGTTAGCTTCTTGGCGGATATTTCTTAAAGCGATCTTTGCATCCTCAGCAATCGCTTTTGCTTGCTTAACATAATCCCTTCTTGTCTCTTCCGTCAAAGCGGGAATATTTAAAATAATAATCTCTCCATTATTATTTGGTGTTAAGCCAATATTAGCTTCATAAATTCCTTTTTCAATAGCACCTAAAGCACCTTTATCAAAAGGTTTAATCGATAACTGTCT
>CALVKK010000093.1 GCA_944332645.1 uncultured Bacilli bacterium | reverse complement strand
AAATAAGAAAATTAAAATAACAGATAGTGTTTATAATAATAACTTACAATTCTATACTATCCTTAAATTATTAATAAAATGTAAATTATCGGATAAACAGCTAATTTTGTTACAAGATGTTTTACTAAGAAATATTAAAATCTCTGATAAAATATTATTGCAAAAACTTATATTAAGTAATAATGCTATAGCAGTGGAAGGAACTCAAAAATATGAGGATTTATGCATGTTAATTAATACTCTAGATCATTCTGATATGTCTATGTGGAAAGATATGATGGATGTTTCTATCGAGTTAATGTTAATTAAAGATTTAATATTGCAAGAATCTAAAGCATACGCTAATAATCAATATAAAGAAGTAATAAGTCAGTTAAATGATAAGTTAAGTTTAGAATGTGATATGTCAAAATTAAGCTTACCATATGGTCAGCGAGTAATAAGCTCATTATTAGTTTTTGTGCTAACGGATAATAATAGAAAAAATGAATTTATTTTAGAATCTAGCGGTAAATCAGTTAAAGAATTTAGTAATAAAATTTCTAAACTTATTAACGATTACGAGATAAATTGTAATAACATGTTTTCACTTATTATGACAGAAAGTATTAATCAAAGTATTGTATCTGATGCTGGTCAATCATATGAAAGTAGGGTTGAAGAAAAAATACTTCCAATTGTAGATAAACTTAATGGACATTCACATGATAGTAAAATTCCATCAGTTGAATATGATTTTACATTTGAATTAAATGGTGTAAAGTGCGGAATAAGCGCAAAAAGGACATTGAGGGAAAGGTATAAACAAAATTTTGAAGATGTTGACTTATTAGATATTGATTTTATGTTTCTAATTACTTTAGGTATTGATTTAAATGAAGATAAACTAAATAACATTCTTCAAAAAAAGGAATTTATGTAATTGTTGCTCAAGAAGTTTATGAATCAAAAGAGTACTTAAAAAATAATAGCAGGGTAATTTCTTCAGAAAGTTTAAATAAAGAATGCTTATTAAATTTAATCTCATTAAGACATTTATCGAAGGAAGAAATGAAGAGGATTGTAGGATGAAAGTAATTACACTTAAGCAACCATGGGCAACATTAGTAGCTGAAGGATTAAAAAAATATGAATTTAGAAGCTGGAAGTATAGTTATAGGGGAGAAATATTAATTCATGCTGGTAAAGGTATAGATAGGGATGCAATGAAAAAATTTAAACATCTTAATCTTGAATATCCTCACTCAAGAATAATAGCAAAGGTTAAGATTCTAGATTGTGTTAAATTAGATAAAGAAATAAATGAAAATATAATACGAGAAAATGAATTAGTGTATGGACATAAATATGACAGAACAGGATATGCTTGGAAACTAGAAGTTGTTGAAAAAATAGAAGATGATAAAGAGATATCTGGAAAACAGGGAATATGGAATATATAAAAGAATAAAAAGGCGCTAGTACAGGCTTTATAGTTTTGTATTGCGCTTTTTTTAGTAATAGGAGGTATAATATGAAAAAAATTCTAAGAGAATTTTTAGAAGATAAATTAATTAATGAGCAATTAAATGAAGAATTTGATTATTCATTTAATATTAATAGCTCAAAAGAAATGTTTTATGTAGAGTTTAAAAAGTTTTTAGGAATATATAATAGCGTTTTTTATCACAAAAATAGATTTGTTACAGTCTTTAATAGTTATGAGATAAGAATAAATATAAAAGATTTAAATATTATATTTCAATTGTATTTTTACGCGGATAAAAACAATTTAATTTATTATAAAAATATAATTCAGGATTTTTTATATACATATTATATAACAATTAATACAAAAGAATACAAACTTAATTATGATAAACATAAAGAAGCAAAAGAAGATTTTAAGCAAGTTTTAGATATGTTGAAAATCCAAAAGAAATTTTTTAAAGATTTTCCAAATGAACTATATACTTTTTATAAAGAATTAATAACATATGGTCTGGAAAATGAAATTTTTATTGATGGTGAAACAATTGAAAAGATATTCAATAATTTAAATTTTTCTAAACAAAATATAAATGAACTAGTTCAATTATTTATAGAAAAAAAAGATAATATATACAATATTATAATGTTTGATCAGGAAAAAGAAAAACATTTAGATGTGTATATTAATTATATAAAAGAATCATTGGACATGTATGGCGGATATAATTATGCAAAAGAAATAATTTTTGAATTGGATAAAAATCATTGTCTAAATAAATCTCACTTTGATGAAATTATTAATATTTATGTAAAAATAACAAATAATTTAGTTGATAAATTAAAAGATAAAAAATATAGTTTTATCCAAGGTTTATCAGAAATGGAAGGCTTAAGAAAAGAATTGCTATTTTTAATAAAGAATATTGAAAATTTTCAATATGAGCATAAAGAAAAAATAAAAGAATGTTTATCTAGATTATTAAGATTAAAAAGATATATTATTTCTGATGATGATTATGTTAAATCTGAAATGCATGAAAGTACAAATACGATAGATATTCCAAAAGAAGAAATAGAAGCTTATAGAAATACTTTATTACAAAATAAATTTAAATTATATAGTGCTTCTAAAATTAATTTTCACAATGAATTAGAACAAGCATTAGAATTGTATTCAAATTATCCATTAAATAGTTTAGTTTCTAGATTTACAATTGATTCTGAAAGAGCAGTATATTTACATGGCTTAGGGATTAGAAAATATGAAAAAAATGATAATTTTAAGATTTATTTTGATAAATTAGGAAAAGAATATACTGAAAATCATCCTAATTTAAGAAATAAACTAAATTCAAATTTTTATGAAGAACTTTTAAAACATATGGCAACTTCTTTTCGTATGCATCAAAATATATTGTTATTCATGTTTTCTCGAAGTGAGTTAAATTCTATAATTAAACAATTAAAAGATGAATTCGGATGCAAATATAATAATGATTATGCAGTTGTTGTAAGTAATATTTTAGCTATAGAAGTAAATGTAATTGAAATTTTGAAAAGAAATAATATGCCAATTTCAAAAGTGGGTGTAGAAAATTTAAATAATTTGTTTTGTCTTTATGAAAATGATTCGGTAAAAGTAGATGGTTTAATGTATTTAAATTATATTTTGTATGAAAAGTCAGGGTTGAATTTGAGAAATAATGCTATGCATGGTACTTTGATTAATGAAACATTAATTAT
>CALVKK010000092.1 GCA_944332645.1 uncultured Bacilli bacterium | reverse complement strand
AAAGTAGATTCATATGATCCATATATCTCAAATTATATTTATGAAGGCAAAAAGTATAATGTATTAACTACTATTAAAAAAAAAAAAATAAAAAAATATGATTTAATCGTTATAACTACAGGGCATAAAATTGTTGACTATGAACTAATAAATAAAAACGCTAATTTGATTTTTGATACTCGAAATGCTATGAAAGATATAAAAGATCGTAGTAAAATCGAACTATTATAAGAGAATATTATGAAAAGTATATTAATTGTTAATCATTATGCAACACCGCCAATGTATGGCGGTTTAAATCGGCATCATTTTTTTGCTAAGAATTTAAAAAAGATGGGGTATAACGTAAAAATAATAGCTAGCAGTGCTATTCATAATTCTAATGTTAACATGATTAATAAAGATGAAAAGATTTTGTATAAAGAGAAAGTGATTGATGATGTTGATTATATATATGTAAAAACTTCATCATACAAGAATAAATATCAAAGAATAATCAATATGCTACAGTTTTATTTCAAAACAAAAAAAACTGTTAAAAAAATCGATAATTTTGATGTCATTTATTCTTCCACACCACAACCATTAAGTGCATTATTGGGATTTAGAATAGCTAAAAAATATAAATCATTATCTATTGTTGAAGTTAGAGATTTATGGCCAGCAACTATAGTTGACTTTAACATATTAAGTAGTAGAAACGTAATAATAAAAATTTTGTTTCAACTAGAAAAATATATTTATAAAAATTGTGATCGGTTAATTTTTACTATGGAAGGTGGTAAAGAATATATAAAAGATCATAAATACAATATCGATCTTAATAAAATTTTTCATATTAATAATGGTGTTGATTTGAAAAAATTTAAAAGTGATTTGAATAATAATAAAATAGATGATAAGGATTTAAACAATAAAAAAGATTTTAAAGTTATATATACTGGCTCTATTAGAGAAGCATATAATATTGATCAATTATTAGAATTGGCGAAGTTTGTTAAAAAGAAAGGTTATAATGATATAAAATTTTTAATTTATGGGAAAGGTCCATATTTAGAAAAACTAAAAAATAAATGCATTGAAGATGATATTGATAATGTCTCATTTAAAGGATTTGTAGATGCTAAATATATTCCATACATATTGTCAAAAGCAGATGTTACTTTGTTACAGTCTATTAATTATGATAGTTTAAAGTATGGTACAAGCCAAAATAAATTATTTACGTATCTGGCAGCTGGTAAGCCAATCATTTCAACCATGGATAATAAATATGATTTAATAAAAAAATACAAATGTGGCATATCTTTAAAGAAGACGGACATTTCAAATTATTATAAGGCTTTAATGGTATTTTATAACATGGATAAAAAACAGTACAAAGAGTATTGTGATAATTGTAAAAAATTAGTTTTAGATTATGATTATGTCAAATTGACGGAAAAATTAGTTAAAATTATTGAGGAGTGAAAATATGAAATATGCTTTAATCGGATGTGGCAGAATATCACCAAATCATATTAGTGCTGCTATTAATAATAATTTAGAGTTAGTAGCATTTTGTGATATAATTCCGGAAAAAACAAAAGAAAAAAAAGAAATGTTTAAAGAAAAAACACAGAATGTTAAAGAATATACAGATTATAAGCAAATGCTTAATGATGAAAATTTAGATTTGGTCGCGATAGCTACTGAAAGTGGTAAACATGCACAAATTGCTATTGATTGCATTAATGCCGGATGTAATGTCATTATCGAAAAACCTGTTGCTTTATCTATCAAAGATGCAGATTTAATTATCGAAGCAGCTAAAAAAAATAATGTTAAAGTTTGTGCTTGTCATCAGAACAGATTTAATAAATCAATTCAAAAGATTAGAAAGAGTATAGAAAACGGTGATTTTGGCAAATTATTGCACGGAACTGCTCATATTAGATGGAATCGTAATATCGATTATTATAAACAAGCTAGTTGGCGTGGTACTTGGGAGCAAGATGGTGGGGCATTAATGAATCAATGCATCCATAATATTGATCTTTTACGTTGGATGATGGGTAATGATATAATTGAAGTAATGGCATATACTGATCGTTTATTACATGATTATATTGAGGCGGAAGATTTAGGTATAGCTATTATTAAATTTGCCAATGGATCTTATGGCATTATTGAAGGCACAACAAATGTTTATCCTAAAAACTTAGAAGAGACATTATATATATTTGGTGAAAAGGGTACAGCTAAAGCTGGTGGTTCTTCAGTTAATAAAATAGATATTTGGAAATTTGAAAATGGTGAAGATGAGGAAGCAGTTATTAATGAATTTTGTGAGATTCATAAAAACGTTTACGGTTTAGGACATACACCGTTATATAAAGATGTAATTGATGCAATTGAAAATGATCGCGAACCTTATGTCGATGGATATGCTGGAAAAAGAGCTTTGGAATTAGTATTGGCTATTTATCTTTCAGCTAAAGAGGGAAGACCTGTTAAACTTCCTCTTGGTAAATGTTCAACTTTAGATTTCAAGGGAAGATTTTAATGAAGATTATTAAGATAGTTAAACAAATATGTTCCTTACCTAAAAAAACGATTCAAATTGTTGATACTGGAGTAAATAACGAAATTGAGGAAACATATAAATATTTTGTTAAATGGCATCCCAAATACAAAATAATAAAAAACAAAACTATTGGAGTTATGTTGTATGATATACCAAAAAATCTTTCACAATATGAAAAAGAAATCTCTGGAAAAAATAGTGTATCATATTATAGTCGCAGATGCCAAAAATTTGGTTATTATACAAAATATTTTAAACAGCCAGAATATTTAAAAGAATTATATGAAATAAATTCCTCTTCTATTGAAAGACAAGGAAAAAAAATGTCTGCCTCTTATTTAAATAAATTGGATCCTGAAAAGGATTTTGAAAATATAAAATATTTTGGCGTTTTTTCAAAAGATAACATCTTAGTTGGCTATATCAGATTAGTAGTAACGCCTAAAATATTTATAGTTTCTAAACTTCTAGGACATAAATCATATTTAAAAGACAATATTATGTATCTATTATTACATAATCTAATTATCGATTTAATTGAAAATAATTCACATACAATAGACCAACAGGTAATTATGTATGACACATTATTTGGAGCATCTGAAGGATTAAAACTCTTCAAAAAAAGGAATTGTTTTAAGCCATATAAAGTTAAATGGGAATATATTAAGGAGTAATATGAAAAATTTTCTTAATAGAATTTATAATGATTATTTTATGAAAA
>CALVKK010000091.1 GCA_944332645.1 uncultured Bacilli bacterium | reverse complement strand
GCCGATAATCGGAGAGATGTTTTCGGGAAATGATATAGATATGTCAACATCAAATACTAAAACATTTGTCAATGTAGTAACAATTGAAAATCCAAAAGTGGCCACTGACTATTGGACAATGAATCGTTATAATTCATCATATGTCAATGTAATCAATAGTGGAGGAGGTATGAGTACAATGGGCCCTACTAATTTGTCGGGAGTTAGGCCTGTGATATTATTGAAATTTGATTTGGTTTTTGATGAAGGAAATGGAACGGCAGAAAATCCATATAAATTAAAATGAAGAAAGGAAAATAAATATGAAGACAATAAGAGATTTTGATTTAAATAACAAGAAAGTAATAATAAGAGTAGATTTTAATGTGCCAATTAAAGATGGTATTATAGAAGATGATACAAGAATTAAAGAAAGTTTAAAAACAATTAATTATGCGATTGAACACAATGCCAAAGTAATTTTAATGAGTCACCTAGGAAGAATAAAAGAAGAAAGCGATAAAATTAAAAACACATTAAAACCAGTTAGTATTAGATTAAGTGAATTGCTAAACAAAGATGTTATCTTTATTCCAAGCACGCGAGGAATAGAATTAGAAACAGCTATTAACAATTTAAATAATGGCGATGTCTTATTAATGGAAAATACTAGATTTGAAGATTTAGATAATAAAAAAGAAAGTAAAAATGATAATCAATTAGGTGAATATTGGGCTTCTTTAGGCGATATTTATATAAATGATGCTTTTGGTACATCCCACCGAGCTCATGCTTCTAATGTTGGTATCTCTAATCATTTGGATAGTGGCATAGGTTTTTTGGTTGAAAAAGAACTGGAAAATTTGTTACCAGTTATTAATAATCCTAAAAGACCTTTTACTGTTATTTTAGGTGGAGCTAAAGTAAGCGATAAAATTGCTGTTATTCAAAATTTAGCAAAAATTGCTGATTATATTTTGATTGGTGGCGGGATGGCATTTACTTTTTTGAAAGCTAGTGGTGTCGAAATAGGGGTTTCTTTATTAGATGAAGAAAATATTGATTTTTGCAAGCAGATGTTGAACGAGTATAAAGACAAATTAATTTTACCAATCGATGTTGTTACAGATCTAAAAGAATGTTTTATAACTGACATAACTAAAAATGAAAAGGGATTAGATATAGGACCAAAAACAGTTAAATTATTTAAACAATATTTAGAAAACAGTAAAACTATTATTTGGAATGGACCAGTAGGAATGTTTGAAGAAGAAAGATATAGCAATGGAACAAAAGGTATTTGTGAAGTATTAAAAAACATTGAAGCAATTAAAATAGCTGGTGGTGGTGATACGGCTAGTGCAATTAAAAACTTGGGATATGAGCAAGCTTTCACTCACATTTCAACGGGTGGTGGGGCAAGTTTAGAATTATTAGAAGGAAAAAAACTGCCAGGAATAGAAGTAATAAAGGAGAAATAAAATGATAGTAATTGGTAATTTAAAAATGTACATGACCTATGAAGATGTTTTAAATTACGTTGAAAAGATCGATAGCGATGTTGTTTTGTGTCCAACTGCTCTTTTTGTACCATACTTTTTAAATCATAAGTTTGCTGTGGGTGTTCAAAATATCGCGACAAATGAATTAGGAGCTTATACAGGAGAAATAAGCGCTAGACAAGCAAAAGGTTTAGGTGTAACTTATGCAATAGTCGGTCATAGTGAAAGAAGAATATATCAAAGAGAAACCGATGAAGAGATAAATGCCAAAGTACTTCAAGGATTAAAAAATGGTTTAAAAGTTGTTTTGTGTATCGGAGAAGATAAAGGTGAAGATTGCAAGCAAAAATTAGAGTATCAACTATTAAACGACCTAAAAGGCGTTGATAATTTTGATAACTTAATTATTGCCTATGAACCAATTTGGTGTATAGGAACAGGTATTACACCTACCAATGAGGAGATTGAAGCTACAATTTACTTTATTCAGACAATATTAAATAAAATTTGTAAGCAAAGCGTTAAAATATTGTATGGTGGTAGCGTCGATAAAGACAATATAAAAGAATTAAAAAACATAAAAAATTTATCGGGTTTTTTAATAGGAAAGGCTTCAACAGATTATAACCAATTAAAAGAAATTGTCGATAGTCTTTAAATCGGCAATTTTTTATCTTTTTCGACAAAATTAGCTAATATTTACTCTAGCAACTGACTAAGTAATATTATATAATATAAATACAGCAGTACTATAGAAGGAGAATTTATGAAAAATATAAGAGTTTTGATGATTGACGACAATGTCAAACTGATTGATGCTGTAAAAGAATATTTTAAAAATAACGATGATATTAACGTAGTATTAGAAGCTTATGATGGTTTAGACGGCTTTGAAATAATTAAAAATAAGACAGATCAATTTGATATTATTCTTTTAGATTTAATTATGCCTAAAAAAGATGGTATTTATGTTTTAGAACAAATGCGGAAAAATAATATCAATAAAAAAGTAATTGTTGAAACCAGTTATAACGCTAGCGAGGTTATTAGAGAAGTTTCGGAATATGACGTCAATTATTTTCTTTTAAAACCATTTGATTTGGATGATTTAGAAAAGAAAATTTGTGATGTTTTCAAAAAGAAAACTGAAAAAAGTATTGATTTTTATAACAGCAACTTACAAGTTTCAATTAGTAAGCTGTTACATGATTTAGGAATACCGTCACATATCAAAGGATACCAATTTTTAAGAGATGCTGTCAATATGATTTTTGACAATCCTGACATGATAGGTGGAATTACAAAGGAGTTATATCCTGAATTGGCTAGTAAATACAACACCACTGTATCGCGTGTTGAAAGATCGATTAGACATGCAGTTGAAGTTAGTTGGAATCGTGGTGATATTAAGTTAATGGAAAATATATTTGGTCATAGTGTAGATATCGATCGTGCTAAACCAACTAATTCAGAATTTATTGTGACTGTGGCGGACAAATTGAGATTAGATTTTCATCAAGTCGGAATTTAACATCGACTTTTTTTCTTGTCTAAATTTGTTTTTTATGATATATTAATATCGTAATTGGGAGGTAGATTTGTGAAAATTTTGAAAAGAATCGGCAAGATACTAGCCCTTTTGAATTCTTTTTTTATGTCCCTATTGATTATTATAATAGTTTTTCTTCATTCTGGAAAAAGTTTGATTAATCGTGAAAATTTGTCTGATTATATAAAAAACGCTGAAATTCTTAATATTGATTTAAATATGATTTTTAGTCAAGAAGAATCCGGTAAAACTTTAAAAGAAAAAATTTATCAATTAGGTTTAGATAGTCATATTCCTAAAAAAATAATGGATGATATATTAGAAAGTGAAGAATTAAATTTAGTTTTAGGAGATATTTTTAGTAAGACAA
>CALVKK010000090.1 GCA_944332645.1 uncultured Bacilli bacterium | reverse complement strand
ACCCCAATTGAATACAGAATTCAATTAGGGTTTAAATAAAAGTTTTAATGTGTCCACTTTTTATTGACAACTTCACAGAAATGTTAGTTTTTTTGTTATTTAAGAAAGAAAGTGAGAGTGATTATATATGTTAACAATAGAAACTAAAGAATTGAAGATAAGTGAAGATCTAAAAAGAAAGGTAGAAATAATTTGTAGATTTGCTTATGTGAATTTATTAATGGTAATATCAAATCAACTAAAAACACTAATATTGCGTATGTTAAGCCACATATTTTAAAAGTTAAAAATAATGATTATTTAATATTTGAAGAATATGATGATATTTTTATAAATGGTTATGATAAGAAAATTAAATTTAAAGATTTAGAAGAACATTTAAAGGAAATAGAAATATGATAGAAGAAAAAGAATATGTGGTATTTATAAAAGAGTTTCTACTCTTGACCAAAAACGAGAAGGTTTTAGTTTGCCAGAACAAGAAGAAAAACTAAAAGAATTTTGTAAATTTAAAGGTTATGAAATTTACAAAGTATATGAAGATGCTGGAATAAGTGTTAAAAATGATAAACGACCTACATATCAAGAAATGATGAAAGATGTAAAAGATAAAAAGATTAATGTAATAGTTGCTTTTAAATTAGATAGATTAACAAGAAGTGTTTATGATATAGAAAATCTTATGAAATTTGTTAATGATAATGATTGTGATATAGATTGTATGGCTGATGAATCTAATACAACAACTTCAAATGGTAGAATGGTAATGAAAATAATGACAAGTGTATGCCAAAAGAAAGATTTAAAAATTAAATTTCAAGAACAAAAATAATACGATTATTTAAACTTTAAGATAAAAGATTTATTTATACTTAAAAATAGCGAAGATAATAAAATATATGATTTAACTAATTGGTTAAATTTTATAAGAGAAGAAAAGCAAAAAATATTATCTTCTTACATTGATAATTTACTAATAGAATAAACAAATAATAAAACATACATTATTGCTAGTAATTATAGATTAAACTTCTTCCAAAATTTATTAAAATAAAAACGAGCTACAGCTCGTATCAAAGACTCTTTTGTCAAATGAGTAATAACACACTACGCTATTGGCAGAGCCAATAACGATGTGCAAAGGGAATTTCCCTTTTGAAACCCATTTAAGCATAATTTTAGCAAGGCGCAAAGCCAAGCAAAATTATGTTTTTATTTTCAAAACTTTGTAATGAAAATAAAAAGAAAAAAAGTCTATCGCCAATTTCATTGAAACTTCGTTTCAACAAAACTCGCCACGACTTTTCTAATTATAATTTAGGTCCTTTTTTTGCTAATTCATCAGTAAATCTATATGTATCTTCAAAATCTCTTTGAGAAATTCCATACATATCATCAACATTAGTGATATTGATAAAACCACCGGCAGCAATTTGCATATCTGAGCCCCATTGATTCAAAATTATATTATCAGTAATTTGAACAAACATTTGAGGTCCACCTTTAGGTCTACATAAACTAGGATTTTCTGGATCAACTTCATATTTCTTTTTGAATGTAGAATCAGGAATAATCCATTCGTTAGAATGACCATTATTATCTATGATAACATTACCTTGCTCATCAACTTTAGTTGCAATCCATCCAGGTTGATTTGTTTGTTCATCAACTTGTACTTGCGCAACTTTTTCTTGTATCTCATTACCTTGAGCATCAACACTCCAAGAAACAACAGTTTCTCCCACATTTCCTTGTCTAGCAATTATTCTAGCAAATTTTTCTGCTTGTCTTGGCACCATTGTACCATTTTCAATACCTTGTTTTACATAACTGACAACTTCTACTTTTGTATAATCCATATTAATTAGCCCCTTTCATTATCTATTTTATCATATAAATAGTAGTTTTTATCAAATTTTTGATACATTTTCCCGAGTTTGACACCCGAGTTTGACAGTTTTTAATTAAAAATTACAAGGAATTAAGAATTTAATATCTTCAGTTCAATGTTATGTGATATACTTGTATTAGAAATTAACCTTAATAAAAATTTCCAAACGTGTACCACTATGGCACCATTGGCGAATCTGTTCGAACTATTCGAACTTTATATAAATGCACTCAAATTGTGCAAAAAATGTCAAAAAAATGCAAAAATGCACAATAATTTTAAAATATTGTGCATTTTTATTTACTTTTATAGTTAGATATGTTAATATTTAATTAGGTGATGAAAATGGAACCATTTAAAGTAAAAGAATTACCAATCGAGTATAATATAGATAAAGAATTGCTAAAATTAATTTCAGAAGCTAATGAAAAATATGGAGAATATAAATCATACTTGCAAAATATTGAGTTTGATTCACGTTTTTTTCTTGATTCTATTATTTTAAGTGAAAGTTTAAAATCAACGCAAATAGAAGGAACTCAAATATCACAAGATGCAATGTATTATTTAAAGTATATGCCGAATAGTGATGATAATTTAGAAATTCAAAATTTAAAAAAAGTTATTGACTATTCAAATGAGTATTTAAAAAATAGTAATAAAATAGATATTCATTTTGTAAATCATATTCATAAAATACTATTAGATAGTGTTAGAGGTAATGAAAAAGAACCTGGAAAGATTAGAACAATTCAAAATTGGATAGGACCTAAAGGTTGTGGTATTGAAGAGGCAATTTTTATTCCTCCTATTCCTGAAGATGTTCCGTTATTATTGGATAATTTATTTAAATATATGAATGATGAATTTATCGACCCACTTTTTGTTAATTTAGCTATTTCACATTCTCAGTTTGAAACTATTCATGCTTATCGTGACGGAAATGGCAGATTAGGTAGAGCACTTATTCCTATACAACTTGCTAAATTAACTGATGATAGACCAATTCTGTTTTTATCAGAAGTAATTGAATTATATAAACCTAGTTATCATAAATTTTTAAATGAAAGCAGAAAAGGTAATATGTTAGGCTTTATTAAATTTTTCTTACAATGTATTATTGAACAATGTAATAATTATATTTCTAAAATAAATATGATAAAAAGTATTTATAATAGAGATATGGATAAAATAAAAACATTAAATAGTAATGCTGTATATAGAATAATGCCTGCTATGATGCACCAAATAGTTTTTACAAAAAAAGAAATAGAAGAAGAATCTGGTGTATCAAGAAATACTGTGTCTACTTTAATAGACCAATTAATAGAATTAGGAATACTTGTTCCTGATTCAACATATGCAAAACTAGGATATCGATATAAAGAAATATATGATGTTTTTGTTGGAAAAAATGCTATATAATGTAATTAGTTAGTAAGTATTACTTACTATTATCTTTTAGCTTAGGAGTTGTTAGACCTGCTCCTTACTGGCACCATAGGGAAATTAGTCGAACTAATCGACTTTAAATATATGAAAGGTTAATTTCGGTTAACCTTTTTTATATG
>CALVKK010000089.1 GCA_944332645.1 uncultured Bacilli bacterium | reverse complement strand
GCTCAAACATATTTTGCAGTTCAAACTAGAAAGCAAGAAATTAATGAAAAAGAATATAGTATGCTAACAGAAGATGAGAAAAGATTTTATCAAAGAAATTTAACAAGAAAAGGAAATTATTCACTTAATCAAACAGCCAAAAAATCAGGCGTTAAAAATTTTGATAAATTTCATAATGCTGGGTATAAAGGATTATATAATGGAGAGACTGCTGATGATATTGCCAAAAGAAAAGGTTTAAGATATAGAGAAGATATTTTAGACAATATGGGTAGTGAAGAACTGGCAGCAAATCTCTTTCGCATTACGCAGACTGAATCAAGATTAAAAAGAGATAAAGTTGATGGTGAGAAGAAAGCTTGTGATACTCATAATAAAATTGGAAAAATAGTCAGAAAAGCTATTAAAGAAGCTGGAGGAACTATGCCAGAAGATTTACCTACACCTAAAAAGAGTTTAAAGCAATTAGAGAAAGAAAATAAGAATAAAGTTATTCAATTTCAAGAATGAAAGTAATATTTTTGAAAAAGCATTGAAAGTATTAATTTATTATAGTATTATACAACATATAATAAAGAAAATTAATCAAAATATAAAATTTGAATTAGAGAAAGAATTCATATGATTTATTTCCTGAAATAAAAGATAATTTATAGAAAGGAGCATTTAATATGAATAATATAATAGAACAAAATAATCAAGTTTTTGGTAACTATTATAATAAAATAAATAATTTAATATTAAGAACAAAACAAAATGTTGCTAAAAATATTAATTATGAAATGGTTGAATTATATTTTGAAATAGGTTCTACCATAAATGAATTAATTGAAAATTACAATTTGGAATCTTCTCAAAACGAAATATTAAAACAATTTTCTAAAAAGTTAACACGCGAATTTGGACAAGGATTTAGTGTACCAAATTTAAAGAAAATGAAAAAGTTTTATTTAACTTATAAAGGTGGTTCCACATTGTGGAACCAGTTAAGTTGGAGTCATAATCGTTTAATAATGAATATTGAAAATGAGGATAAAAGAAACTTTTATTTAGAAGAAGCAATAAAATCAAATTGGAGTGTTAGACAGTTAGAAAGACAAATAAATAGTTTTTATTATGAAAGACTTTTATCAACAAGTGATAAACATAAAGAAGAAGTGAAAAATGAAATAAATTTTTTAGAAAAGAAGGAAAAAGTTCAAGATTTTATTAAAAATCCTTATGTTTTAGAATTTTTAGACATAAAAGACAGAAGATTTTTAGAAAAGGACTTAGAATCTAACTTGCTTGAACATATATCAGAATTTTTACTAGAACTAGGCAGGGGATTTTCTTTTGTAGCAAGGCAAAAAAGAATTGATGTAGATGGTGACAATTTTTATATTGATTTAGTGTTTTACAATTATGTACTAAAATGTTTTGTTTTAATTGATTTAAAATTAGATAAATTAACACATCAAGATATTGGACAAATGGACTTTTATGTAAGATATTATGATAATGAAATAAAATCAGAAGATGATAATCCAACAATTGGAATTATATTGTGTTCAGATAAAAAAGATACAATAGTAAAATATTCTATTCTTAATGATAATAAAAATTTATTTGCATCAAAGTACCAACTATATTTACCAACAGAAGAAGAATTAGCTAGAGAAATACAAAAGCAAAAAGAAGAATTTGAAGATAAAGAATAGATTGGTTCCACAGTGTGGAACTTAAAACTCATAATTCAATATCACATTAAAGAAACCTATAAATTAAAAGAATATTTTGACGATTAGTTAGGATATAATTTATATGATTTATTTCCTGAAATAAAGGACAATTTATAGAAGAAAAGAGAAAGTTATGTTAGAAATACCAGAAGAATTTAGAAAAAATATTATAAATAGATATAATGAAAAAGGAATAAAATGGGTAGATAATTTAGATAACATTGTTAATAAATATATAAATAAATTTGAACTTGAAAATATAGAAATAATAAAAAATCTAAGCATGAACCTAGTAATATTTGCAGATTCAAAAAAATATGGAAATATTGTATTTAAAATATGTACACCAGGAAAAACAACTGTCGGAGAAATAAAGTTAATGAAACAATTTCATATTAAAAATATTTTGTGAGGTTCTAAATGAGTATTTAACAATAGATGATAATAAGAATGAATTTCCAACTTACGAAGAAAAAATAAAAGAAAATTTAAAATATGTTAATGATAATAAATGTAAATATAATGACATAATGTATTTAATTGAAGAAATGAAGAATTTATATAAAGAAATACAGAAAATGAACTTAGATAAATATATATTGCATAATGATTTAAATCATAAAAAATATATTAAAATCAGAAAATGGATGGAAAATAATTGATCCACATGGAGTATTATCTATATCAAAAGAATTAGGAGAAGATAAAAAACTAATTTTAAAATTTTTATATATTAGAATTATCGAAAAAATAATTTGGTTTGTAAAAGTTAATGAGAATAAAGACATAATATCATATAATATAGATGTTGCAAATAATGTATTGAAATTGATAAAAAATGAGTAAATTTATATAAATATAAAAATAAAACAATACATCTTTGCCTTGGTTGGCAGATGTATTGTTACAACTAGTTTTATATGTGGTTATACTATTTCTTTTTTAAACAATCAAGAAAAATTGCAATGAGTATTCTTATAAAATCTCTTTATTTCATCTGGCATATCATCAGGCCTCATATTTTTAACTCTACTTTCATTTCCATCCTTAACCGCTTCTTCATAATACCATTTCTTAAACTCAATCAAATCCAAAATATTCTTAAGTTCATCAATCTTATGACGAATATTTTTTTCTTGTTCAATAAAAACATTTAATCTTTTTTCAAGAGTAGAATCACCCTCCAAACACCAATCCATAAAAACCTTAATATCTTTCAATTGCATGCCAGCCTTTTTAAGATATTCAATCAATCTCAAAGTATTAAGATCTTGATCACTAAATTGTCTAATACCAGCATCAGTCTTTTTAATAAAAGGAAATAATCCCACTTTATCATAATATCTTAAGGAAGATACAGGGATATTAAACATTCTAGAAACCTCACCAATAGAATAAAACATAAAAATAATCACCTCTATAAAATAAAAAATTTTTCAAAATACTTGACCTAAAGTTAGGTTTATGTAATATAATAATTTTACAATAGACAAGAAAAATTGTCAATAAAAAGGAGGAGTGGAAATATGACATTAGGAGCATTAACAGAAATTGTAGGAGACGAAAACTATTTAATAAATGAATTGAAAAAATTGAATATTGGTGGATATAAAATAGAAATTTCTAAAAAAGTAAAAAATGGAATTACAGGAACATATGTTGATGTAATTCTAGAAAATGAGCAGCATGAACATCATCATAGTAAGCAACATGAACATGATGAGCAACATAATAATGAGCATCACCA
>CALVKK010000088.1 GCA_944332645.1 uncultured Bacilli bacterium | reverse complement strand
ACCATTTGGCATTTGCTATCATACTTCTATATGTTGCACTTATTCCGATACTTGTATAATCACAATTACTTGGTACTGTAGTTGAATATCCATAACAGTATCCACTATCTGTTCCATCTTCCGCATTTAAATATGCTCCATTTAGTAGATTCATTAAACTTGATGCTGTCCAATCATTTGTATTTGATTTATGCCATGTAAGTCCTCCTAGTGAATCCGCTCTTATTATTTTAACTAAATTTTGTCCTGATTGTCCGTGCGAAACTTCATCAAATACTCCAATTATACGCCATGGTTCATTATTAAACCAAACATAATTATTTGGATTTTTTCCTTCGTATCTATATCCATTTTCCTGAACTACTTGCCCATCGCCTTGTTCAGTTCCTGATAATCCAGTTATGTAGGTATTTAAATTAGTTTTAGATATAGTAGTAAAATCAATATCACAAGTTATATTATCACCATTTATATCTTCAATTGCTAGAACCCACTCATCATATAACCATTTACCTGTAGCATTTTCACAAGTTACATCTGCTCTATACATTCCTTTTGATGGGAATGTATTAACACTTGCTCCATCAAGAGTCAAAGCATAAGTTACGCCATCTTGAGTAAAAGTTTTATTACTATTAGTATTATAGCCCATAGCTATAATACTAATAATTATTACAACCATTACAATACTAGTAATTATTAATCTTTTTTTCATCTTTTAGCCCTTCCTTTAGTATATTAACTATTTCTAATAATTTTATTTTTATATAATATTTCTTATATAAGTTATTATCATATTCTTCTAATAATTTTATATCCAAATTATCTAATAATAATTTATTAACATTTCTTATTTTTTTGAATCCAAATGTATCTACTATTAATTTATCAATACCAATAAATTTTATTTTATCTTTATGCTTTATTAATATTAAATAATTTGGATATAATTTTTTTAATATATTTACTCTTTCATTCATTATTATTCCTTATTTGTGATGGTTCTAGGAAAAGTCCATAGACTTTTCCATCCATCATCTTATTTAGAGTTATACTCATGGATAATTCATGTCCTTAATGCTTATTCTTAAGTTAGCCTTAACCAACTAAGCAGAAAACATTTAGGGCTCTGCTTGGCCGAATAGCCATTGTTCGCGTTGTTGTTGTTCAAGTTGCCGTTGTTGTTCACGTTGAACACATTGTTCGAGTTCGATGAGTTCGGAGTTACATAAGAATTACCCATTCCAATATCTATTAAATATATTGTAAGCTTCATTACTTGTGGTATATGGATAACTATGTTTATAATTTTCTATACTGCTAAATAATCTACTAAAATCAATTATATTATTAGCAAATAAACATTTAGTTCTTTTAATACCTTTTTTAATATTTTTCTTACTATTACTATTTAATCTAATTATAGTTTTATTATTAATAACTTTAATATTATATCCTAAAAATGGTATACCATTTTTAGATGATGATAGATAAGTTTTATTTTTATTAACTAGTAAATTATATTCATTATATAATTTACTAGTTATAATATTTAAACATTTCTTTAAGTATTCTTTATCTTGATGGATGATTATATAATCATCCATATAATTAACAAATTTTAAATGTAGATTATGAATCATAAAATGTTGTAATTTGGCTAAATAAAATATAGCTAGAAATTGCGATGATTGATTGCCAATAGGCAAGCCTTTATTATATTCATATTTAGGTAAAGGACTATCTAACTTTCTTTCAAAACCACTTATTATTTTATTAACATAATTTTTATTGGTACTATCAAGTATTGCTTTAACTAAATTGTATTCTTCTTCATTTAAATCATTTTTTATATTATTTAATAATATATTATGATCTATACTATAAAAAAATTTGGCTATATCTAGTTTTAAAAAATAAAATACCTTATATTTTTTAAAACTCTCAATGTCTTTTTTTAACAACTTAATAGCATAATCAATTCCCATATTTTTCCTAGTTGCACAATTTCTATTATTTAAATATTTATTTAACTTAGGAATAAGTATAAATCTTGTAACATAATGATTTATAACTTTATCATAAATAGATTGAGACATCACCACCCTTAATTTAGGTTTATATATTAGAAATATATTATAATGACCTCCATCATATAAATTATTTTCCAATACTCTTTTTATATCTAATAGATATTCTAATTTCTGAGTTTCAAAATTAAATATCTTTTTTCTATTTTTAACATTTTTTCTTATTTCTGTTTCATAAACTACTTTCAAATCTTTTAAACTTACTTGCATTTATTATTTAACCATCCCGATACCATTTTATTTATTTCAATTAATTTAGTAGTTATTTTATATAAATTCTTTTCATTAATATATTTCATATTATATAATCTATCTAATAAAAAATCTAAATAAGCAATATTACTTTTAATATTAACTATATAAAATTTAATATTATTATTTTCTTCTTCATAATTACATTTTAGAATTAATTCTAAAATGTAATTAGAAATATATCTTATTTTATCTTTATAAAAATAATCCTTACGAGGTATATTTTCAATTAAATTATCTAATTCTTTAATAAATAGTTTATATTTATTAAGAATATTAAACTCATTACTTATTATTTTAAACATTTTCTAAATAAGCAATAATACTTGCGATTTTTTCTTCATCTGCTTTTTTTATCTTTTTTATTATTAAATCTAATCTATTATTTAAATCCGCAGTCTTTTTTGCAATATTTGCAAATTTAGAATATTGATTTAATTTTTTATAATTATATTCTTTTTCTATTTTTCCCTTTAAGATTACACGATATGATATTTTATTATCTGATAGTATGTTCATTACTTTCGATAAAGCATTATCAGGAAAACCAATTTTAGGTCCTTGAGTTATTTGATAACCAATTAATAAATTAATAATTAAAGCATCTATATCATATGCTCGATAAAATTTACCACTTTCTTTAATTATAATTATATAATTTCTATTTTCATCATTTAATAACGCTTTAACATCAATAAAATTACCCCCCCCCGTGCGTACTTTTGTTTGCATTGTCATTTTGGATTTTTTCAATTTTTAAATTTCCTATTTTCATTTTATTCTTTCTTAAACTCCTTTGCTTTTATTTTAACATTTATATTTATAATTTTTGTTGATAACTTGCGCACCTCCGTGGCGGGGAACGCCGCCGGCGGAGGGTTAAAGTTCATCACATTCCTATAATGTATGGATCAGACATAGACCCATTTCCATCGATCACATACACACTAGATGCTAGATATAAAGACGGTCTGGCCGAATAGCCACTGCCCGCGCCGTTGTTGTTCAAGTAGCCGTAGTTGTTCACGTGGAACACATTGTTCGAGTTCGATGAGTACGGAGTAATCGTCCATTCATACCCCTGTCCATATAACCAACTTTCTCCAGCACAAGATGCTGTATTATATGAACCTA
>CALVKK010000087.1 GCA_944332645.1 uncultured Bacilli bacterium | reverse complement strand
TTATACTTTAATCAGTACAATTCAGGAAATAAGATCAAAGTTAGTTATAGATAAGTTATCTGTTATCACTTCAACCAAAGCTAAAGTAATTAGAGATAGTAAAATCAAAACCATCGATAATGAAGATATAGTTTTAGATGATGTTATTTTATTTAAAGCTGGTAATCAAATTGTCACAGATGCCATTATTTTGGAAGGTGAAGTCTCAGTTAACGAATCATTTATTACTGGTGAAACTGAATTAATCACCTATAAGAAAGGTGATATGCTTAAATCAGGCAGTTTTATTGTTGTGGGGAACTGTAAAGCGAAAGTCGAGCATGTGTCTTTAGATAATTACACTAACGTTATTAGTAAAGATGCGAAATACGTTAAACCGATTAATTCTATTTTGATGAATTCACTAAATAAGATAATTAAAATAGTTTCAATTTCGATTGTGCCTTTGGGAATTCTATTATTTTTAAATCAATATAATTTAGATAAGAATTTAGAGTTAGCAGTAATAAATACAGTAGCAGCTTTAATCGGAATGATACCGGAAGGATTAGTGTTGTTAACAAGTACTGTTCTAGCTGTTTCAGTTATACGATTATCTAGGTTAAATGTTTTAGTTCAAGAATTGTATTGTATTGAAATGTTAGCACGAGTCGATACTATTTGTTTAGATAAAACAGGGACTATCACTGATGGGAAAATGGAAGTAATTAATGTTATTCCTTTAAACAAAAAATATAATATTAAAGAAATAATGGGCAATATTGTAAATAATTTAGAAATTGACAATGCAACTAGTGAAGCAATTAGTAATTATTTTAAGAAATGCGACAATTATCAAGTTATAAAAAAAATACCTTTTTCGCCAATTTATAAATATAGTGGGGTTGAGTTTCAAGAAGGAAAATTTATTTTTGGCGCTCCTGAATTTTTAACTAAAAAGGAAATTAAAGAAGTTAATGATAATCAAGATAATCGGACTTTACTTATTTGCCATAAAGAAGAACCGATTGGAGTCATTATTTTAAAAGATACTATTAGAAAGAATGCTAAGAAAACATTAGATTATTTAGCTAAACAAGGTGTCGATATAAAAATAATATCTGGTGATAATGTTAAAACAGTTAGTAAAATAGCTCAAGATGCGGGATTAACTGATATTAGAAGTGTCGATGTTTCTAAACTAAATGAACAAGAATTAGAAGAGGCTTTAATAAATAATAATATTTTTGCTAGAGTTACACCACTTCAAAAGAAACAGATGGTCGAAATATTACAAAAAAATAATCATTTTGTAGCGATGACTGGTGATGGTGTGAATGATGTTCTAGCATTGAAACAAGCTGATTGTAGTATTACAATTAAAAATGCAACTGATGCTGCTCGTAATGTGAGTCAGTTAATTTTATTAGATGATGATTTTGATTCTATCCCTAGTATTGTTCGCGAAGGAAGAAGAACAATTAATAATATTGAAAGAAGTGCAACTTTATTTTTAGCTAAAACTGGTTATGCTTTTCTTCTGGCTGTTATTTTTATGTTTGTTAATTTTAATTATCCTTTTCAACCGATTCAATTAACTTTAACTAATGTCTTTACGATTGGGATTCCTTCTTTTATCTTAGCTTTAGAACCTAATAATGAAAGAATTAAAGGTAATTTTCTAATCAATGTTTTTAGTCGATCTTTACCAACGTCATTAACAATTGTTTTAAATATTGTGGCTATTTCTATATTGGGAAATTTCTTTAAATTAAACGATGTACAAATATCAACATTATGTGTTATAATGACAGGGTTTACTGGTTTCTTGTTGTTGTTTAAAATATGTTTTCCTTTAAACAGATTGAGATTTTGTTTAATAATAGTATTGATTGCTGGTTTTATTGGCATGTTGATTGGTTTTAGAGATTTTTTTGTACTTACCATTTTAAATGGGAAGATGTTTATTATCACATCTGCTTTAATTGCTCTTTCAGTGTTAATCTTTAGTTTTATGAGTACAATTGTCGATAAATTGATAAAAAAGCATCCCAAAATATTTAGTTAAGGAGGCATTATGTCTTTATTTATTACATTCATTATTGGTTTTACTGTTTTTTTAGGAACGGTAGTTATCTTACTTGTCAAACAGGATAAACGAATAAGAGAATTATCTATTAGTATCGCATTTAGTGTTTTGTTTTGTTTGATATTTTTAGAAGTTATTCCTCATACTTTAGAATATATTGATTATTTTGAAATGATTGGTTATGCTTTATTAGGAATTCTATTATTAAAACTTTTAGATTTGTGTATTCCTAATCATGAACATTCAAACAAAAAAAACCATCTTTCGCACATTGGCTTAATGGCAGTTATAGCTTTAGTTACTCACAATTTAATTGAAGGAACGGTTCTTTATTCTAGTTTAAATGAGGATTTAAATTTGGGGTTATTGTTAGGAATTGGCATTGGTTTACATAATATTCCGATGGGAATGGTGGTCGGTAGTACTTTAAAAGACACAAATTATAGTAAGGGGAAAATTCTATTAATAAGTATGATTTTATCTTTAGCTACTTTTATCGGTGCTTTAATTGTGTATTTAATTAAAGGTATTAGTAATGATCTGATTGGCATTATGTTTGCGATCACTTTGGGTATGCTTATTTATATAGTCTTTTTTGAGTTATTGCGTCATTTAAAACACCAAAATAAAAATAATAATATTGTCGGTTTTATAATAGGAGTAATTATAATTTTATTTAGTTTGTTATTTCATAACCATTGATAAATTTTATTAAAAATAATTATTTAGCTTTGTTGTTTATTGTATCTAGTTTAATTAACAGTGCTTTATTGTTGCTTTTAACAACTGGGTATAATAATATTACATTCCTATTATTTGATCTATTAATATTATTATTGATTAGTAGTTTTTCATTTTTAATTAAAAGGCGCAATTTATATTTTCTAATTTGGTCGTTCATTTTAGTATTTATCTGCTGTTTAAATTCATTTTTTTATAATAGCTATAATGATTTTGTAACTTTTTCATTGTTTGAAACAATGTTTCAATCTTTTAAGCTACCAAGTAAAGCAGTGACCGATGTTTTTGAAGTAGTTGATTTTATTTTCATTTGGCAGAATCTTCTTTTTATATTTTTATATCGTAATAAAAAATATGATGTTAATTTAGTTAGCTTTAAACGAATTTTTACTTGTTTTTTTGCCTTGTTGGCATCTTTATTATTAATTTGTGATAGTAACGACATTTATCGCTTAAAACATGAATGGAATAAGGTTTATGTTGCCCGTAATTTTGGTATTTATACTCATCAGTTAAACGATATTTTTCACATTGGTTATCGCCTTATTTGCCCTAGTTGTGGTAGTAGTGAAGCAATCAAAAAAATAACTAGTTTTTATCAAGAAAAACCCAAAGCTTCTGAAAATGAATATACTGGCATCTTCAAAAATAAAAATATTATATTTATTCATGCTGAAA
>CALVKK010000086.1 GCA_944332645.1 uncultured Bacilli bacterium | reverse complement strand
AAAGCTTTTAAAGTAAATAATAGAATTGTTCATGCTTTAGAAAAATATGAGGGTTATAATGAATTATCCAAATCTGAGATTGATGTGGTTTTAGGCAATTTAGGATATTCATTGGAGGACGCCAACTGTTCACAGGAGTATAAAAATATGTATTTGATTGATTCTTTAGGAGAAAATTATAAGTATTGTGTTTACATCGATAATTTAAATCCACAAAAAGGTAGTTATTATACTTATGGAGTTTTAACTTATATGAATTTAAATTTACCTATTATTAATGTTATAGACATACCTGTTTTTAGTCGAACCAATCGTCTTTATAAGTTTACCACTGATGAATCCTTATAGGATTCTTTTTAAAATAAAAAACTCTTGTAGTATTTATTAAAATATAGTATAATTATTACAGAATAAGAGGAGGATGAATATGAAAGAAGCTATAGGAACATCGATGGTTTTTAATTTAATTATGATTTTTTTAGGCGTTTTTATAATTCTTTACGTTAGTTCGATTGCTTATTCTAAAGGTTTTAAAGTTCGTAATAGATTAATTGATATAATAGAAAAATATGATGGATATACGGAAGAAGCAAAAGATGAAATTGCTGAAAATTTAGCAGCTATTGGTTACAGAATTGCCGATAGTAAATGTGGTGATCATAATGGTGTCGAACCTATTGCTGATGATAGTGCATATCACTATTGCATTTATCAATATAATACTAATAAAGGTAATTATTATGGTGTTCAAGTTTTTATTCATTTTGACTTTCCTATTATCGGTGGTTTTTTCGAAATTCCAATTTACGGTGAAACACGAATTTTATTTGAGAAAAGTGAGGTGCAAGGATAATGAATGTAATTATTAGCAATCAAAGAAAAGAGTTACTTAGTTCTTTAAATATTGATGTAATAAAATCGATTGAAGGACAGTTTGAAGTTGATGAAATAATTGAAATGTTTAAAAATTTTTATTATCAGCGTATGATTTTAGATATCACAGCTTTAAAAAACTATCAAGACATTCGGACATTACAAAAATTATCTATTTCTTTAGATATGGATAAATTGATTTTATTATTAGATGATAGTCAAGAATCATCTTCTTCTAGTTATCTTTCTAAATTAATATCAATGGGTATTTATAATTTCACAAGAAATGTGGAAGGGATTCTTTATTTATATAATAATCCAAATAGTTATCGTGATGTTGCACAATATCATCAGTTGGAAAATGTAGAATCTCAGCCACAAGTTATTTATCAAAATGTTGAAGCTAATTATTGTAGAATAATAGGTGTTAAAAATGTGACTGACGAAACTGGAGCAACTACTTTTTGTTATATGATGGTAAAACAGTTAAAGAAAAATTATAATGTTATTGGTGTTGAGGTTGATGCTAATGATTTTAATTATTTTAATGATAAGTCTTTAAATAGTGTCAGTAGTAGGGATTTAGGGAATTTTATTGAAAAAAATAATGATCGTGATGCAATAATTATTGATATGAATAATAGTACCATCGCATCGGGATTAGTTCAAGAAATTATTTATTTAGTTGAGCCATCTACGATTAAACTAAACAAGTTAATGAATGTCAGGAGAAATGTTTTTAAAGAATTAGAGGATAAGAAGGTAATTTTAAACCAAAGTTTGCTTAGTTCGAAAGATGTTTTAGAGCTTCAATATGAAGCGCGAACCAAATTCTTTTTCAACATGCCACCTTTAAACGAACGCGATCAAGATATTATGATTATGGATACATTTTTAGCTAGATTAGGATTCGCAAAGCAACAAACAGGTGAAGCAGAAAAGCGAAAGAAGATTTTAGGTTTATTTTAAGGGGGAATTTTTATGAAGAAATATTTTATTATCATATTCGCGGTTATAATGTGTTTTTTAGCTAGTCCAGTTGAAGCATTAGAAATAAGTAGAAATAATTTTTTGATTTTGGACTCTTATCAAAAAATAGTTTGTGGTGATACATATGCACCAATGATAGCTGCTCAAATCACCAGAACAGTATATATGATTCTTCAGATTGCAACACCACTTATTATCATTTTGTTGGGAATGATAGATTTAGGCAAGGCCGTAATGGCGCATAAAGAAGATGATATAAAAAAAAGTCAACAAACTTTTGTCAAAAGATTATTGGTTGGCGCTAGTGTCTTTCTTGTTTTTGTACTTGCAAAATTTGTTATTGGCTTGGTTGCACCAGCTAATGATAATACGGATATGTGGAATTGCGTCGACTGCTTTGTTAGTGGTGATAATTGTACAACTAAAGAAGAGGTTGATTTTGCTAGTATTATAAATAAATTTAAAAATATTAATATCGGCGACAGTGTTAGTCAAATTGATTCAGTTTTGGGAGTAAAGGGAACAATGGAGGGATATGTATCAGGTATATTGCCTTATACTTGGGATCTTCCTTTGGGTATAACAATTCAAGCTCTTGTCAAGGTACACGATGGAGATGGAATACAAGAAATTAAGCTTATTGCTGATGATAATATTTTAATGGAGTATTTAAAAGATGAATCAGTTAATTTTGATAAACTTAAAAATATGGATTTGATTGCAGGTAAAAATTACGATGAACTTATCGATATAATTGGTGCTGAGGGAACAGTTTTTCATAAAGAAATCAATAATAATATGATTTATCGCAAATACATCTGGGTTGATAAAGACGGACATACAGTACAAGCTATATGTAATGAAGACAATTTTTGTAAAGATAATTTTTATAATCTAAATAATTGACAAATATTGTAAAATGTAGTATTATTAACTTGTGATAAGGAGGATTAGCTATGTTTATATTAGATACTGTTACATGCGGAAATTTTAAAAATCTTGCATTCGATCCATTAATTCCAGATTTGACATCTACTGTCGTTAATATCATTAAAATTGGTATTCCAATTATATTGATTTTTCTAGGAATGTTAGATTTGGGTAAGGCGGTAATGGCACAAAAAGAAGATGAAATTAAAAAGAGTCAACAACTTTTTGTCAAACGTTTGATTTCGGCAGTTTTAGTGTTCTTGGTAGTATTTATTGTTCAGACGGTTATTGGTTTAGTAGCTGGTAAACAAAGTTCAAATATTACAAAATGTATCGACTGCTTTTTGGGCGGTTCTAGCTCTGAGAATTGTGATAAAGTTACTGTTGACGATAATGTTGACGATAATTAATAAAAATCATTTATATAAAAAAATGAAAATAGATGATAAAACTATTTATTATCTATTTTTTTTGTGGTATAATATAGATAGTTATTTAGTTTCAAGAATTGAGGTCATATCATGTGGATAGTTGACATATTAAGAAGTATTTTCTTCTTCCTTGACAATTTAATTTATACTTTTATTGTTACTTTATATAATTTGCTTGTTGATATAGCAGAAACAAGTATTTTTACTGAAGAAGTAATTGATCTTTTTGCATCTAAAGTTTATGCTCTTTTGGGCGTTTTTATGCTGTTTAAAGTATCATTTTCCATCATTTCTTATATCGTTAACCCAGACGAATTTACAGATAAAACTAAAGGATTTGGCAAATTGATTGGCAATATCAT
>CALVKK010000085.1 GCA_944332645.1 uncultured Bacilli bacterium | reverse complement strand
AATATTATTTTAGATAAGTATGAACTGGATAAAATGGTTAATGAAGCTAAAATAATTAATGAAACTATCCAAAATAGTGAAGAAAAAATCAATCAAATAGATGATAATTATCGAACTGTAGAAGATAAAATTTATTTGATTAATAAAGAAAAAACAGAAAGAGAATTACTTTTAGAAAATTATCGTAAAGATTTAATTGAAAAAGAAGAACAGTTAAAGAATATTACTTATGAAATTTCTGGTAATAATAATATTTTAGCTAACGAATTAGTAAATGAAGAACAAATGGTTTTAAAAGAATATTATGAAACTTTAGCTAAAAAAGATGAAGTTTCTCTAAATTTAAAGAATCTAATTGAACAAAAAGAAGAATTAAACAATGAATTGTCTGATTATGAGCTAATGGTAAAAAAAGAAAACAGCTTGTTTAATGAAAAGAAAGAAATTTTAAATCAATTAGAAATAAACGTTAATCGATTAGATGTTAAATTAGATAATTTGTTAAACACATTAACAGAAAATTATTCTTTAACATATGATGCAGCAGTCACGCAATATAAACTCGAAATAGAGGAAGATATAGCTCGTAATAAAGTAAATTTATTAAAAAGACAAATTAAAGAACTTGGTATCGTTAATTTAGGTGCCATTAAAGAATTTGATGAAGTTAATTCCCGCTATGAGTTTTTATCAACACAAAAGACAGATTTATTAAATGCAGAAGATACATTGTTAAAAATAATCGATGAGATGGATAAGGTAATGGAAAAAGAATTTTTAAACACTTTCAAAATTATAAAAGAAAATTTTACTACAACTTTTAAAGAATTATTTAAGGGTGGAACAGCTGACTTGAAATTAACCAATCCTAGCAATGTATTAGAGACAGGTATTGAAATAATAGCTTCTCCACCTGGTAAGAAGCTAACAACGATTTCTCTATTATCTGGTGGTGAAAAAACCTTTACTGCTATCAGTTTATTGTTTGCAATTTTGAAATCTAAGCCTGTACCATTTTGTGTTTTAGATGAAGTAGAAGCTGCTTTAGATGATGTGAATGTCGATTCTTTTGGTAAATATATTCGTTCTTTAAAAGATAAAACACAATTTATTATCATTACCCATAAGAAAAAAACAATGGAATATGTTGATATTTTGTATGGTATTACTATGCAAGAATCAGGGGTTAGTAAATTAGTTAGTGTTAGATTAGAAGAAATTAGTTAAGTTTCTTCTTTTTTTTAAAAAAAATATGATATAATTAAAGAGAGCCTAGAAACTCTCGCAGTTTGGAGGTTTTTTTATGTCAAGATTTATTTTTGTAACTGGTGGAGTTGTATCAGGACTAGGGAAAGGAATTACTGCATCTAGTATTGCTTTATTATTAAAAGCAAGAGGATATAAAGTGTTCATGCAGAAATTTGATCCTTATATTAATGTCGATCCTGGAACTATGTCGCCCTATCAACATGGTGAAGTTTATGTGACTGCTGATGGAACGGAAACTGATCTAGATTTAGGTCATTACGAAAGATTTATCGATGAAGAATTAAATTATTCTTCTAATTGTACAACTGGGAAAATATTTTCATCAGTTATCGAGAAAGAAAGAAAAGGAGATTATTTAGGCGCCACTGTTCAATTCGTCCCACATATTACAAACGAAATTAAGAATAGAATATTTGAAGCTAGTTCAACTAGTAATGCTGATTTTGTGATTGTTGAAATAGGTGGAACTATCGGCGATATTGAATCACAGGTTTATTTAGAGGCCTTAAGACAACTACGTAATGATTTAGGGAAAGAAAAAACGTTATTTGTCCATACGACATTGATACCTTATATTTATGGCTCTGGAGAATTAAAAACCAAACCGACTCAACATTCGGTTATTGAATTAAGAGGGTTGGGAATTCAACCTGATGTTTTGGTGTGTCGTTGTCCTTATCAATTAGATGATGATATTAAAAGAAAATTATCACTATATTGTAGTGTTGATAAAAAGTGCATTATTGATGCTATTGATGTTAAAAATGTATATCAAATTCCCCTTAATTTTTATCAACAAAATCTTGATATTACTATTTTGCAACAATTTAACATAGAAACAAAGCAAACTAATATTTCTTATTGGCAAGAATTAGTTGATACTGTCGATCATTTAAAAAAAGAAGTAAAAATCGCCTTGGTTGGCAAATATGTTGAGTTACATGATGCTTATATTTCAGTCGTTGAAAGTTTAAAACATGCCGGATATAAATATAAAACAAAAATCAATATTAATTGGATTGATGCTGAAGAGTTAGAACAAGATAATATAGATTTAAATAAAGTTTTTAAAGATAGTTCGGGCATTTTAATTCCTGGTGGTTTTGGAAGTAGAGGAATTGAAGGTAAAATTAAAGCGATTAAATATGCACGGGAGAATAATATTCCATTTTTAGGAATATGTTTGGGTATGCAATTAGCTTGTATTGAATTTGCTAGAAATGTGTGTAAAATCGAAACTGCTAATTCAACCGAATTTGATGAATTAACCAATGATCCAATTATCGATCTAATGAGCGATCAGAAACAAATCATCAATTTAGGTGGTACTTTAAGACTAGGAAATTATGATTGTTGTATTAAAGAAGGAACTTTAGCTTACGAATTATATCAAAATTGTTATATTAAAGAAAGACATCGTCATCGTTATGAATTTAATAATTCATATAAAGAGATTTTACAAAAAAAAGGTTTTATCTTTTCAGGTATTAATGAGCCAGCTAATCTTGTTGAAATAGTTGAATACAAAAATCATCCATTTTTTATCGCTTGTCAATTTCATCCAGAATTTAAATCACGTCCAACAAAACCACATCCATTATTTGATGGTTTCATTAAAAATAGTATTAAAAAAAGTTCAAATTGAACTTTTTTTTAAATTAATCTAATTTCATTTTTGTTAAAGAAAGGTTTGTTTTTGTTAATGCGATCATAGAATAATATTCCATCTAGATGATCAATTTCGTGTTGAAAAGCAATAGCTAATTCTTCTCTTGCCCGTACTTTAATTTTATTACCATCGATATCATATCCTTCAACGGTTACTCTAGCATGACGTGGTACGTGACCTTCAACTTCACGATTAACTGATAAACATCCTTCTCCAACGTCAGCTGCAATCATTTCTTCGGAATAAGAAACAATCTTAGGATTAATGAAAACATATTCATCAAAAATTCCATCTTCTACTTCATGTACAATAATAATAACTCTTTTATTAATGCCTAATTGTGGAAAAGCCAAACCCATTCCAGGCCTTAGATTATATTGTTCTGAATATTCTTCAATTTGACTATATGTTAATTCAGTTATAGCTTGCTCGATTAGTTTAATTTCTTTTTTTGATAAAGGTAATGTGGCGTCTTTACTAATTTGTCTTAACCGGTGATCTTTTTCATCTAAAATTTTTAATTTTTCGAACATATAACCAACTCCTTGTTTAAAATTTATTTAAAACTATTTAGTATTTTACCACATTTTTAATTTTTTTCAAAATAAAAAGGAAGATTTACTTCCTATCTTTGGCATGAAGTCGAAGGGCAAGGTGCTGAATTACGTTCAAAAGCTCTAGCTCCAAGAATTATTACTAATAAAATAAATAAAACTAGAAGTATAGCAGCACCGTATCCAGTACCACCGTATCCATAGCCACCGTATGGTTGCCCACAACCATAACCACTATATCCTCCGTAATAATACATATTATTACCTCCTTCTTGCTAATATATTTTATTTATTTATAAATTTTTTGTTC
>CALVKK010000084.1 GCA_944332645.1 uncultured Bacilli bacterium | reverse complement strand
CAAAAGCTTGAATTAAATCCTTTAATTCAACATCTTGTGACAATAAAGAAGTAGTGTGAAATTCTCCTAAGTCGCTTGAACATTTAGTAAAATATTGATGACGATCTAACTCTAATTCATGAAATTTAGACGTAATATCTTTATAATGTTGATAATCTAACAATCGTTTAATTAACCTTTCTTTCGGATCATCTTCATATTCGTCTTCTTCAATTTCAGGTTTTGGTAAAAGCATAGCTGCTTTCATTTCAATTAATTCAGCAGCCATAACTAAATATGAACTAGCTACATTTAAATTAAGTTGTTCCATTCTTTCGATGTAATTTAAATATTGTTCTGTAATCTCTTCAATTTTTATATCATATATATCAATATTTGCTTGTTTAATTAAATGAAGTAATAAATCTAATGGACCAGAAAATTTATCGATCATAAATTGATAATCCATAATTATTACCTCCTAACCTTTCTAATTATAACAAAAAAAGATAAAAAAATCTATTCTTTATCTTTTAATGGTCATCATTTTCAAGAAATCATACAGTTTAATATAACTATTATCCCAATTATTATCTAATTCTTGATAAATTTCTTCAATTAAAGTATTATCATTAATTTCTTTATTAAAAAATTCTAGATATAAAAATTTTACTTTATGAAATTCTTTGTTTTCTAACATTTTATTTAATTTCTCACAAATGAATTTTTTTATATAAACTTCATTACGAGTTTTAAACCTTTCAAAGCTATTCTTACCTAATATTTTATATTCTATAACTTGCGATGATAATGTTCTGCTATAATCAATAACTTCTACCTCACCATCCAGTAATAAACGACTATAACCTATTATAGACCCATTCTTATTTAATTTAAACGCGACCACATCATTCCTATCGGTAGCTATAAAAGCATAATCTAAGTATTGAATACCACGAGAGGCAAAAACTTCAGTTTTTTTATATAATTTAACTAAAAGATCCTTAGAAATTACCACACGATTATTAATCAAATCATAAAGATTATTTGTATTCAATAAAAAAACAGGAATTTTTCTTATGTGCAGAATTTTATCATTTTTATTCCATTCAAATATGTCATAAATAATATTATTATAATTTAGAAAAATATCGTATATGTAGTTCATCTTTTTCCTCCCTAGGTAAACTTAAAACAATTAAAATAATACCTATAATAAAAACTAAACACTCTGGACGTCTAATTATAAATTTGACATATTCTAAAAAATTATACCCTATTGTCGTTAAATTAAGATAAATTATTATATAAATACTACCAATTAGAGTAAAACCAAAACCTACTAAAAAGAAAAAGAACCTTGTCATTATCTTCACCTAATTAATGTTATGAAAAAAGTTCTATCTAATATGATAGAACTAATTTAAAACGCTATATTTAAAATAATCTTTTTTCAATGTGTTATCACTAGCTATAAACTTATCATTTAATACTTTGTTGATTTTTTGTATATATTCTTCATCCAAAGTCGGATCTTTGAGCTTATATTTATTACTAGAGGCGAA
Organism: uncultured Bacilli bacterium; assembly: GCA_944332645.1. Taxonomy (GTDB): domain Bacteria; phylum Bacillota_I; class Bacilli_A; order RF39; family UBA660; genus Faecisoma. Next base: position 2,266 of record CALVKK010000084.1, on the reverse strand, counting down.
GTAAACGGCTTTGTCAGTCACCCAACTACCAGTTGGAAATAAGGCAATCGTTTCTTCATTAGAAAAAATGTCCTTCCCCATATAATATCTTGGATCATAATTCAAATCAAATAAGTTAGCTAGTGTTGGCAATATATCAAAAGTACTAGCTGTTTTGGATATAGTTTGTGGTTCTATAGTACTATTATAAATAATAAATGGCATTAAATCTTCATTTAAGTCGGTATATCGATCGACATATGATCTTTCATTAATATAATCAAAATTTAAGTTGTATGGATGATGATCACCAAACAAAACGATAACTGTATCATCCAAGATATTATCTTGCTCTAATGCATTTAACAAATATTCTAAACTTTCGTCAAATTCAATCGCTTTTGCTAAATATCTTTTCATCGAAGTGCTAGTGTCTAAATCTTTAACTTTATCCCAATTTTTTCTAGTGGTTGCATCATCAAAATCATATGAAAAATGCATTGAAACCGTAATCATAAAACTAAAAAATTTATTATTTTGACTGAATATAGGATAAGCTTTTTCTATTAAACTAACATCACTAGTCCAACCACCATCGGTACTAAATCCAAGATCATCAGCATTATAAAAAGTGGAACCCATATTTTTATGTAACTCAGTTCGTGGATAGTATTGATCACTCCATCCATGATAAGATGTTGAAGTATAACCCGAGTCGTTAAATAAATTAAATATACTCGAACTATAATTATTATCAACATAAGCAAATGGAGTACAAACTGCATTACTAGGGATAATTGAAGTTAAAGCGATAAATTCGCTTTCACCAGTAGTACAACTAAATTTAGGAGCATAATAATTATTAAAATACCATCCCTCTTGCGTTAGACGATATAAAGTAGGCGTTAATTCTGGATCAATAGCTGCCATATCCAATGCTTCGACCATGACTAATATTAAATTTTTATCCTTAAAAACACCAGTATATTCATTTTTAGCAGTTATAGATTGATTAATATAATACTCATGAAGGTTCTTGATAATTTTATCATCCTCATTATTTATTAATGCTTGCCACTTTGTATCATCTATATATCTAGCATAATCTAAAGGAACTTCTTCACTTGGTGAAGATGGTTCAATATCAATTATTGAATGAAAATTTTCACCACCAATTAAATAAATCAAATCTCTTATAAAAAATCTTTGAACACCAAATTCCTTCAACGCTACATCGATCAAGGTTGGTGATTTATATAAATCCTTATTATTTTTTATTTGATTTTCTGGAGTTACATTTAAAGTTAGTAATGAACCAATATGGCTTATAATTATTATAACCAAAACAATCAAACTATTTTTCCATGTCGGTTTTTCATACACAAACCAATTCTTTTTGAAAATAAATATGAATAATAAAACAACAAATGGTAATAAACATAAAAAGAATTGTGGCTTTAAACTGGCTAAAAAAGTAGGAACTTCTTCACTTACACGATTAACCTCTCCTCCACCGCCAAGCATACTAAGTGACATAAAATTGCCCATAAAATTTTTGAATCCCAGCTCTAGTAGAGCATATAAACCTAGCATAAAAATAATAATACTGTTAAAAATCTTAGCAACTAAAGGGCGAAACAAAGTAAATATAAAAGAAACAATTAAACAAAAAACAAATGTGAACAAAATAATCCTTATTAATTGGAAATCAAACATGGTATTAAAAGATATGATTTTGAATAACAATTCAACAAATAATAGGCTTATAAAATTTAAAATAAATATTTTTAGCATATATTTATTCATAACCACCAACTCCTATTACATTATATACCCATTATACTCATTTGACAACTTTTAATTTTAATGTAACAATATTACTGGTGGTTTATGAAAAAGTTTAATATGCTAGATGAACAATTCGTTTGCGAAAACTGTGGAAAAAGCGTCGAAAAGTTAAAATATAGCGCTAGAGATCATTGTCCATATTGTCTATATTCTAAACATGTAGATATATTGCCTGGTGATCGAAAAAATAAATGTCATGGTTTGTTAAAACCAATTGATATTGAAAAACATAAAAACACTTATAAAATTATTTATAAATGTTCTAAATGCCGACAAATTCATAAAAACATTATTGCTAACGATGATAATTTTGAAGAAATACTAAAAATAATGCAAAACAAAACCTAATAAATAGTATTAGGTCAGACTGTTGACAAACCCCACATTTGAAAAAATGTGAGGTTTTCTTTTGTATGATTTATTAAAATTTTGATTAATT
>CALVKK010000083.1 GCA_944332645.1 uncultured Bacilli bacterium | reverse complement strand
AATTAATCAAAATTTTAATAAATCATACAAAAGAAAACCTCACATTTTTTCAAATGTGGGGTTTGTCAACAGTCTGAAGTATTTAGAAAATACTTTTTTTTGAACATCTTATTAAAACCAACCTGATACAAATGAACACTTACCCGAACTATTTTGGAAAGTAGCGTTTAAATATCCACCATCAGAATTAACCCATAAATATTCTGTTGAGTATGGAGTTTTTTCGACTAAAATGCCTTCATCCCCTACTTTTTTTACAAATTCATCATAAGTTAGGGATTCACCATTATCTAGCAATTCTTCAATTTCCTCATATTTAGAAAAATCGACCTTATCGTTTTTAAAGACTTCTTCATCAACATAAATAGTAATATATGCTTCATCAGATGAATAATAAGTAGCTTCTAGTTCACTATTTTCAGATAAATCCCAAAGATAAGAATTATATTCTTCATCGATAAGCTCACCTTCAAATCCGATGATTTCATTTATCTCTTCAACAGTGTTGGTAATATCAATTTGTTTTATGCATTCAGTAGCAACACATTTTCCTTTTGTTTCTAATCGTTCACTATAATCAGTTTCTTTTCCACAACCAGTTAAGACAGTTACTATTGAAAACCCTAAAAACACATAAAAAATTTTGTTTTTCATAAATCCTCCTTTACATCGGTTCAACTACTTCAAAAAGTAGTAAAAAAGAAATAATTATTCCAATCGCTAATAAGATACCGTTTAAAGCATATCCGATAACAGCCAATGTTTTATTAGCTTTCAAACCTTTAGTTGCAAAACTAAAACCTAACGCACTTAAAAATACGCTGATCAGTAATGACATGCCAATAAATATAGCACATATGATACCACCAGAGCCTATAATTATTGAAAAAATAGCATATTTTTTCATGCTTGGCATAACAATTTTATCTACATTAACACTAGTGTTTTGATTAGCAATATTATTATTTGTTTCGATAGTTTGTAATAAACAACCACAATTTTTGCAATATTTTTCTCCTATATTATTCATCATACCGCAATTTTTACAGTTCATAACTTCCTCCTTTAATTAAACTTAATAAATCATTCATGCAGTTATAAGATTTGTAAATTGTAATTTTTTTATTTTGTTTAATCTTACCGTTATACATTATCATATAGTCGCAAGTAATTTTAATTTTTTTTAAGTCTTCTCTATAATTATAAATTTTTAATATTTTAAAAACACTTGCTCCTGTTGTCTCTTTTGCATATTCGACCATTTTAGCAATAATTTCTGGATTTTGCATAATTTTAGATGATCTACTGATAGCATATAAGCTTGCAACTGAACCAACGCCTTGTATTGCATCACCTAAAGCTTGATTAAAATTTTCTATAATGCTTCCCGCTGCCATTCCACCAATAAACAAATCTTCGCCATTGTTTAGTTTTTGGGCTATATATATATCTTTACCGACAGTAGCAATTCCCGTTAATTGAGCCTGGATTTTTCCTCGTTGTTTTATAATGTAAAATATAAGCACTCCAATAAAAATAAATGTATAAATTAATATAAATCCACCGTTTATTTCATCTAATAGAATTGGCATTAAAACAAGTGGTATCATCATTATAATAACTATCAGAAATACTTGTAAAATCATTTCCCCAATCGATAAACTGTTACCATTTTTTTTGGCTTCAGCAGTTGAATAACAAAAAACCCTATCTACGACTACTCTATCCATCATACAACTCACCTCCTCTATTATATATAATAGCATAAAATTTTAAAAAAAGCCACTTATAATAGAATATTTGTATACAATATGTATATAATATTAATCTACGATAAATGAGAAAATATATATGGATGGTGATCATATGAAATTTGATCCTATAGATGATCGTTATATTTATGATGTCGTTAGTAAAAATATTAAATATTTCAGATTGCATAATAATAGTAAATATAGTTCTTATGGAAGAATGACACAAGAGCAGTTGGCGGAACGTTGTGATTTAAGTCATAGTTTAATCAGCAATATTGAGTCTACTAAGGTTCAACAATCATTTAGTTTAGCTGTTCTTTACCGCATCGCTAAAGTGCTTGAAGTAGATATCAAGGAATTTTTCGTAGAGCGAAATTTTTGATTTATTGTTGTTTTTAAAATTTATCATAATTGTGATATACTTAATATAGAATGGAGGATTTATGATAGAAACACCACATATCAAATGTAAAAAAGAGGATATTGCTGATATTGTCTTAATGCCGGGTGATCCTTTGCGCGCTAAATTTATTGCTGAAACATATTTGGATAACTATAAATTGGTCAATGATATTCGAAATATGTTAGCTTATACTGGTTTTTATAAAGGTAAAAGAATTACTGTTTTTTCATCAGGTATGGGTATTGCCAGTATGGCAATATATTGCTATGAATTATACAATTTTTTTGATGTCAAAACCATTATAAGAATTGGTTCTTGTGGCAGTAATAATCCTAATATTAAGGTTTTAGATATTATTTTATCCACATCTAGTTACACTGAAAATAATTTTAGTTATACTTTTGACAGCGAAGAAATTCATGAAGCTAAAGCTAATTATACATTAAATAGTTTAATTGTTAAAAAAGCCAAAGAAAAAAATATTAATTTAAAGTTAGGTAAAACTATGTGTACATTGGTTTTTGATCAATATATAAAAGATAAGGATAGTTATAACAAAAGATTACCTAAAGATGTTATTGCTAGTGAAATGGAAGCATTTTCTTTATTTTACATTGCTAACAAGTTCAAAAAGCAAGCAAGCTGCTTACTTACTGTTTCCGATTCTATATATGAAAATAAGATAATCAGTTCCGAAGAAAGACAAAATAATTTAAAAGGAATGATTGAATTAGCTTTGGAAACATGTTTGGAGGTTAAATAATGGAATTGATGGATAAAGCTATTTATGCTAAAAAAAATTCATATAGCCCCTACTCTAATTTTAAAGTGGGCGCTGCTTTATTAACAAAAGATAACGAAATATATACGGGTTGTAATATAGAAAGTGTATCATATACACCTACATGTTGTGCGGAAAGAGTAGCTTTTTTTAAAGCTATTAGTGAAGGAAAAAAAGAATTTAAGGCTATTGCTATTAGCGGTGATACGGACTTTTGTTATCCTTGTGGCGTTTGTCGCCAAGTTATGAGTGAATTTTGTAAACCGGATTTTAAAATATATGTTGGCAATGATAAAGAATACAAAGAGTATACTTTAAAAGAATTACTTCCTTATTCTTTTGATATGGAGAGATAAACATGACCATGTATGATATTATCGAAAAAAAGAAAAATAAATTATCTTTAACTAAGGAGGAAATAACTTTTTTTATAAATGGTTATGTTAATGATGAAATACCGGATTATCAAGTAGCTAGTTTATTGATGGCCATTGTGTTAAACGGCATGAATAATGAAGAAGTGACTAACCTTACTTTAGCTATGGCTGATTCTGGCGATCAATTACGTTTTCCTTTTAAGACTGTTGATAAACATTCAACGGGTGGTGTTGGTGATAAGACTACGTTAATACTAGCTCCTATTGTTGCTTGTTTAGATTGTAAAGTAGCTAAAATGAGTGGAAAAGGATTAGGTTATACTGGAGGAACTATCGATAAATTAGAGTCTATTCCTGGTTTTAATACCCAGTTGAGTGAAGCTGATTTTATCAACCAAGTACAAGATATTAATGTATCAATTATTAGTCAAACTAAAAATATTGCTCCCGCTGATAAAAAACTTTACGCTTTAAGAGATGTAACAGCAACAGTTGAAAGCATTCCTTTAATTGCTTCT
>CALVKK010000082.1 GCA_944332645.1 uncultured Bacilli bacterium | reverse complement strand
ATTCTTTTTTCATTTTAATATCACCACTTTCTTGATAATGTTATATTTTCGTTTTTTTTTTTTTTTATCTATGTTTTTATTTAAATATTTTAATCCACTACTTTTGGCATAGGTAACTCAAATGTGACATGATTAAAATGTTTTATACCTTGCTCTTTACAAAGTTCAGTATATTTATCATCCCACGATAATCTATAAGCATCTTCTATATTTAAGTCTAATAACTCAGCCCACTTTTTAACAACTTCTTCCGGATCTTTATCAATACTTTTATTTTCGATTTCTAAAGCTATGCCAAATGGATATTCATCTACAGATATTTCTACATCATCGTTTGTAAATATAGTTCTATATCTCTCATAACTTTCTATAGATTTCATTTTTAAAACATTATTTATAATAAACATTAAATTTTCATATTCTTCATATTTTATTGTTAATTCTACTTATTCCTCTTTATTTACATCTGTTGAAAGTGTAGATTTAATTCTTCTTTTCCAACTTAATTTGCATTTAGAATTTGTATCACTTTTCGTAACTCTTACTCTAAATCTTCCATCTATGTTTTTCGAATAAAAGCTTTTATCTTTATCGGAGTGATCAAATTGAACTGTTTTTTCATAACTTCTTTCATTAACTTTTAATTCTTTAAATTCTTTTAATTTGGAAATTATATAATTTAATTTTTCTTTTGAAAAATAATATCTAACTTCATATTCCATCTTAATTATATCCTTTCGTAAAATAATCAACTTCATTTTATGGCCGAATTAACGTTTTTATTATACTATAAATTAATATAAATGCAAATTAAAAATTATGTTTTTCGTTTATATTTATTTTCTTTTATATATTCCTACTTTATACTAGGATACTATGAAGATTTACATCACTTTTTTTCTGATAATTGTATACAAACCCATATATGAGTTTTCTGGTCGATGATACCTTTTTGATTATATCAAAAAACCACACCTTTGTGGTGTGGTTCAAATTTTAATTTGGGAAAATAGATCGAAATCTATTTTTATTTTATTATAAAACTAACGCCTTTCTTTTCATTGACAACATTAATTTCATAACCTAATAAATTAAGGGTTTTTTTAACTATCGAAAGACCTAAACCAAACTGACCTTTTATTCCCTTTTTATATGGAGTGAATATATTATTGAGAATATTAGTATCAATATGTGGTCCATCATTATAAAATGTTATCTTATTATTTTTAATTGTTATTTTAATTTCTTTTAAAGCATATCTTACAAAATTATTTAGTAGATTATCAATAATGGCCTCCCACATATCGTGAGTACCATTAAATATCATCTTACCACTAGCATTGATTATAAAATCAACTTCAGGTCTTTGAATTTTAAATTTTTCAACACTACTTTCGACAATCGATCTTATATTAATCTTTTCGTCACTTTTTTCTAAATCTTTAAGATATGTTAGTTTATTTAAGTATAAAAGGGAGTGTACTTTTTGTTCTAATTTATCTGTTTGTTCTTTAATTATCGCCCCACCAGTTTTGGGATCCATTATGCCATCTTCAATGGCTTCAATGTGGGACTTTATTACAGTAATAGGAGTTTTAAAATCATGTGAAATGTTTTGATACATTTGATTTTTATATTCTTCTTGTTTTTTCAAAGTAGCTTTCATATCATCGATTGCATTCGACAAAGCATTCAATTCATCATTTACAACATATTCTACTTTATCGACATATTTTTCATTATCTAAATTATCAACCTTTTCTTTCAAGTGATAAATTTTCTTCACTAATTGGTTTGCCCAAAATATAACAATACCAACGGCGATTAATAAAGTGCCAATTATGATTGGGAATAAAGTTCTCATAATATCAGCTCTTATTTCAAGAATGTAATCGTTGTTAGTAATAGCAATCTTGTTAATATATTGGTTCTTTATACTATAATAGTAATATGTTTTGCCTAAATAGGTAAATTTGCCATATTCGTCACTTACTTTATTTAATATTTGTTTAGTTTCTAATTCAATAATTTCTTTAATATTATCAGAAGCAATAATATTATCGTCGACAACATAAAGGTAGGCAACATCATCAAATTTCACCTTATCGATGTCGTTTTCAATTAACTCTAATGGTTGCTTAAGATATTGATAAATGTTTTTTTCATAGATAGGGAGTAATAATTTTGGGAGGAGTAAGCCCAAACTTATAAAAATTATTCCACATATGATAATTACAATCGAAATTAATTGACGGTATAGTGTTGTTTTAATCATGTTAATCGATAACCAAATCCATAAATAGTATTAATATGTAATTTAGGCATTTTTTTTCTTAACCTTCTTACTAGATCATCAACAACTCGATCACTACCAAAATAATTTTCACCCCAAATTATATTTAGAATATCATCGCGACTATATGATTTGCCTTTGTTCTTTAAAAACATGTACAACAAATCAAATTCTAGGGTTGTCAAAATAATTTCTTTATCATCATGGATAACTATTCTTTTATCAATATCAATTTCATAATCTTCATATTTTATTTTATTAGATTTAAAATAAACTCTTTTTAAAATATTATTTATTCTTAACATTAATTCTTTAGGTGAATATGGTTTGGCTACATAATCATCACCACCCAATTCAAGACCTAAAATCTTATCTAGATCTTGATCACGAGCTGATGTGAAAATAACAGGAACATTTTTATTTGTTTGCCTTATTTTCTTGATTAAGTCATATCCACTAACAGCATCACCTAACATTATATCTAATATCCAAAGATCTACATTTTCTTTTCCCACATATTCCAAAGCTTTAGTCCCTTCAAAAAACTGAACTACTTCATAACCTTCCTTTTCAATGTAGGATTTAATCAGATCATTTAAGGACTTCTCATCTTCCACTAAACAAATTTTATACATATTTATCACCTATTTTTAGTATAACATAAAATTATTCATTTACCACCTTCTTTCTTTCTATCTTCTTATCTTAATATCTTCATCTATCACCTCCAACAATTTGAGTATATTACACAATTGTGGGGATAATTTGATAAAAAAATGGGAAAATATGGTATTAAATATTTTCCGTATAGTTACAACCTTTATCATAATTAATACAACCAATAAAATCATAATTTTTAGTTCTACTATGTTTTACAATTAACTCACCACTACATTTAGGGCATTTCGTTATGTTTTTCTTATATTTTAAATTGTTTGTTTTAAAATCACATAATTCTTTTTCATTACTACAAACATATAAATTGTGAATTTTAAAACTATTGTATTTTCTAATTAATGGATAACCACACTTTGGACATAGATGTGGTTTTTTTGATAATTTAATTTTTGTTTTATTATATAGTTTAACTTGATTATATTTAATTATCTCTAAAATAAAAGTAGACGGATTATTAACTGGTGTTAGAATATAGACTTTATTTTTCGTTCTAGTTAAAGCAACATAAAATAATCGTCTTTCTTCGGCAAATAAATAAGAATTATCAACGACATTAATTATTTGCATAATTGGATCATCTTTAATTTGGGATGGAAAACCATAAGTTCCATCATCACCATTTAAAATAATGACTTGATCATATCCCAAACCTTTAGCAGAATGAGCCGTTAAAAAGTCTATATTAAAATTAGGAAATTTTTTAGATTTTATTTTATCATTACTTATTTCATAGAAATCATCACTGTTAATTAGATAATACTTTTCAAAATTATAGCGCCCAATCAACAGAATATTTTGCCTATCACCAAAATTATCTTTAATATCAGCTAAACATTTATTTAACATCGTTATTTTATTCTTAGTTT
>CALVKK010000081.1 GCA_944332645.1 uncultured Bacilli bacterium | reverse complement strand
AAAAGCTTAATTCATAAGTATATAATTGCATTAAATTAAAAATTATATTTTTATCTTTTTCTTCTACTTCAAATAGATCAAATTTCATTTCACTTTTCTCCTATTATTTATATATTTATTGTAGTAAATTCGTTATAAATCTAGATATATCTTCATTATCTTTACTTAAAATATAAACATTATCTTTTGCCCTTGTTATAGCAACAAATAATTTGTTTTTAAACTCATCATTTATTTTATTATACTTATTATCAAGTACTATAATTACATTATCATTTTCTAGACCTTTTGAAGAATGAATTGTCATAATTCTATTTTGTTTTTCTACTACATAATAATTATATTTATATTTTTCGTCTTCCAATTTAATTTTAATTTCTTGTATTGTATTTTTGCTTATGTCAATTCCTAAGATATTACAACTATTGACAAGAAAATCCGTTAAATTAATATTAGTACTTATTTGAAAGTCCCTTTGCTTAATTTTTGAATTACAATTAAGTAATATCGGTTCTATTTTTTCAAATGGATACTTATATTTATCTAATATATTATCATAATTCAAATAATATTTTAGTAGTTCATCTAATATATCACTATTTGCATAATAATCATTGTACATCTTATTATCTAAATCAAGTTTTTTAGTATAAATTATATCAAAATCGTCTTTATATAATTCATACATCTCTTGTGCGGTTTTATTACTTTCTGTTAAAATAAAAGTATTGTTTGGTAAAGTGTTCAAAAAATCTTTATCTATGTTGTTTATAACTTGTACATGAGATTCAGTATCGAATTTTCTTTCTAAGAAGTTATCAAATATTTTATTGGCATAATATATTATACTAGGATGACAGCGAACACTTACATTTATTTTATATTCAGTATATCCTTTTTGAATTAATTTTTTAAATAACTCTGGTCTAGCACCTCTAAATTGATATATTGATTGATTTGCATCTCCAACCATCACTATATTTATATTAGTATTGATTTTTAGTGTATCAAAGAAATAATGCTGAAAATAATTTAAATCTTGTGCTTCGTCAATATAGATAGTAGTATATTTATTATTAAACCAATTCTTAAATATATCTGTTTTTACAATATAACTTGCGAAAAAGTATGATGGGAAAGATACCTCATATTCATTATTTTTTAATTTTTGCAACCATTCAGTATAATACTTGTTTCCAATATTGTGATGATTTTTATATAAATCATAATATCTTACCACTTCATTTGTTGTCAAATAACGTCCGATTAGTTTTTATTATATAATTTTCATCTATTTTTATATAATCTTCTGGAAAAAATATATTATTTGTTATAATAACTTGATTATCCCATTTTTTACAAGCTTTTAAGCCTCTATTAACAAAGGTACATATGATATTCTTTACAAATGAATCTATTGTACCTATGAAACAATTATCAATGTTAAATTTTTTATTTATTCTGTTTTTTAATTCCTCAGAAGCTTCTTTTGTAAAAGAACAAGCAATAATACCTTGATAATCTTTTATTTCTTGTAATTCTTTTTCTATTCTTCTTACAACTGTGTAAGTTTTTCCAGAGCCGTGGACAAGCAGAAACATAGATATATTTTTCTTTTGAATTTATAATACTAGATTGTTCTTCATCTAATATTTTTTTATTTCTTCAGGTAAATTAATCATATAAAAAACCTACCAACACAGAATTTCTATTGTTTTCATTTACTTTTATATCTATATTATATTCATTAATAAAATAATGTAAATTTTTTAATTTTGCTTGTTTTAAGAAGTCTATTGCTTCATCTGTTACAGTATTATCACTATTTAATTTTATATATTCTATAAAATCTTTTTCAAATCCATCATTATGATGTGAAAAAATTATTCGGTTTTCTCTTAATAAATTACAAATATCCTCAATATTATTTTCTACTACATCTAGTTTTTTTTCTATATTTGTAAATCTAAATTCTAATTCTTCAACATTGAGTAATTTTTTTAAATTTTCTTTAGCATCATCATTTAGAAATTGTATACATCTTTCTAAGCCTGCATATCTGTATTCTTCTCTTCTAGGAACTTTAAATATATCATTATCAGTTTTTATAAATACATTTATACCCAATTTTTCAAGAAGTTCCTTTATTGTCTTAAAAGCTATACCATCAACAGCATATATTCCAAATCTTTTTTTGTTTATTTCATTACAAAATCCAATATCTTTAGACATTAATAAACTATAAAAATATTTTTCAGAATCTCCTTCTATCAGTAGAACATTGTTATAATATAACATTTCTGCTACTTCTACATTTATTAAATAACCAAAGTTCTTAAAGTCTTCATTATTTATTTCATCAAAGTAATATATTTTTCTTTCCTTTTTAATTGGGTTATATGCTACTTTTATAATTTGATTTGTTTTTTCAAGATCAATTGTGTATGGCGAATGTGTTGTTATGATTAATTGACTTGGATTCATTTTTAATAATGCACTTATATAAAACTTTTGCAATAAAACATATAAATGATTTTCTGGCTCTTCAATGATAAATATTTTTTGTTTACTATCATTATATATCTTTGATTTTAATATCATTGAAAATATTTTGTTCTTTCCATCTCCTATATTATCATATTCATTATCATCACCGTCAAAAGCAACAACATTAAGTGATTTGTATATGTTCTCTTCTTTTATATTTGGTGATACTTTAAATTTCAAATCCTCAAATAATTCAGTAAAATCACCTTTTTCATTTATTTCTGTTTGTATTTGATTTACTATTTCCTCATTTTGTATACTTTTATTCAAATTTGAAATTTCATTTACTATATTATCACTAAAAAAAACACCTTTTTCTTTGTTATCACTTTCTTTAAACTTAAAAAATTCTTTTTTTGATGATTCTATATCATATAATGGATTAATATATACTATTGCTAAAACTTTATCTAATTGTGTTTGAGTATTTATCCTTATTTCTTCAAAATCCATTTCACTATTACCATATAATAATGTGTCTTCATATTCCAAAGTATCTTCATTAAATTTGGATATTAATTTAACTAAAATATATTTTCCACTTTCGTCAATATGAATATAGTTACCAATTAATGCTAGTTGTTCATTTGTTAAATCGTCTGCTGTTAATTTTATTTCTATTACTATATCTTCTTTATTTGAGTTAGTAGAATCTGTTAGAACAAAAGGGATACATCGTTTATTGTAGTCTAATACTTTCAGTATTGCGGAACAAATATTAGTTTTTCCGCTATCATTTTGTCCTATAATGATAGAAACTTTTTCAATGGTATCTATATTTATATCTAATCCTCTATAATTTTTTATTTTCAAACTACTTATTAACATTCTTCCTCCAAACTTTAATTTACAATTGATATTTTATAAATTAAAAAAGTTATTGGTATAATTAAGATTTTTTCTATAGAATTTTTAATTTGTAACCTTTATTAAACCATCAAAATAATCTAACACACTATCAATAACATCTTTTATAGGCATTTGTAGCCAGTTGTTATTTGCTGTATTAATCCTTGATTGAAATCTACTATTATTTAAAATACTCGTTAATCTCCTATTTACATCTTCTAATGACTTTTCTCTCATACTCTCATCCTGGAAGATTAATATATTTATGTATTTTAAAAGCTTGTCCTTATTTATATCTTCATTATTAATTAAATAATAAAAATCAAAAATATCTTTAAATCTAGTAGATGTAATTCCAAACTTTAATAATGATTTTAGTTTTTCAACAATTATTTGTTCTTTTGAGTTTATAAGTAAGCTAATGCTTTCATCAATTATGTTAAAATCAAAGTAATATTCATCTTGCTCCATATCAAAATATTTATGTACTCCGATATCCAGTTTCGAACTTATCGAATAATGATTTTTATCAGTAAGTGTTATATAAACTCTTTTACCATCATA
>CALVKK010000080.1 GCA_944332645.1 uncultured Bacilli bacterium | reverse complement strand
CTCTATATCAACGGCTTTAATAATGGATAAATAAAGATTTTTATCATTCATAATATAAAAGTAAGCTTTGTTGTGCTTAGAAACTATGTAATACATAATTGGTACTTTTAAATTATCCCTAACATCTAATAATTCATTAAAATTATTAACTTCAATTAAATTGTAATCTGTAAATTCAGGACAATGTTTAGTTTCAACAATTAATCTATCATATTCTCTAAGTATTTTGTTAATGTGTTTATCATATGGACTTTTCTTCACATATAGTAATGACAATAATTTCAACACTCTAGCCAATGAAACAATAGAAGCTATAGCAAGAATAGCAGTCAAGGCAATATACAAAGTATTTTCTATTATTTCATTATATCTTATTACAACATTTTGTTCTTTATTTAAATTATTATAATTCATTTTAATAGTTATTGCTTGTTCAGATAATGGAATATTAAGATATAATTCACTAGTTCCTAAAGTAACTAATTCTTCTTCAGTTTTTTTAGTGATAGTTAAATATATTTTTAGATCACTAATTGTATTAATGCCATACTCCATTTTAAAATTATTAGCAATCTCATTATAATAACCATAATCTATCTTAATATTTTGATCTAATTCATAATTTTTACTTTCGACAATATCAGCATTTATGTTATTTGCAAACGTGTAATTTTTTTCATAAAAAACATTGCGACCAGTTTCATCATATATAGTAAGTTTACCTAAAATACTATAATAAAACTTAACATTATCGTTTTCATTAGTATTAAAATCATAATTAAAATCAATATCAATATAGTCAATTAAACTTGTAATATAACTCATATCTTTACCTAAATAATCAGATTCATAAAAGTCATTATCTTTAAGATAAACCTTATAGTCAATACTACCAGTTTCTTTATAACTAATTACTCTTTCTTCATTAATTAAAATTTTTAAAAGAAAAAATACCAACAAAACTAATAATACTGCGAATAACGATACGGATAAGATAAGTCTTGTATTATAAGATAAATATACCTTTTTTCTTTCTTTTTTATTTTTAATATTATTAGTTTTAATTATGTTTTCTTGCATTTTAATTCCTCCTATATTTCATTTAACCATACTGTAGGTAATCCAATATATGGTACTTTTAAACTTACAGTCCCTATGACCATTTCTTCTTCTATCGCATAATTATCTATAGAACTATTAGCATCTCCCTTTGTATAAAAATAATATTCACCATTATCTAAAACTATATTCACCAATCGATGAACAACGATAACATTACCATATCTATAAGCTAATACTTGTCCTATTTCTAAATCTTCAAAATTGCCATCAAACTTCTCTATTATGACAATATCACCTTTTTTTATTTTAGGAAACATACTATCACTTGCGATTGCAACAGCATAATATTTAAAATAACCAGAAGTAAAGTAAACAGCAACGATTGCAATTAAAGCCGCTGGTATTAACGAACCAATTCTTTTTTTATGATATTCTCTTTTTATAATTTCGTCTTTTTCATTTTGAAAAAAATTATACACTCTAACTAATAAAACAATCGGTAATAATAATGTCACAAGTGATAATATATACTCATTTGGATTAGGAATTATTGGAAGCAAATATTGATATAAATTAGTAACTAATAAGTATACAATAACCGGCTTATATCCTGTTTTAATCGTTATATAATGACAAGCTATATTCCTACTTATCGATGGTAATAAAGTCAAAGCTATAAATCTAAAACCATCATAATAACTAGTGAAGCCATTATAATATATTGCATTACTTACATCAATTAAAATAAATAATAATACCGTTGTAACATTTAATATTTTATTTCCTTCTACTTTAACAACCATAACATATCTTAAATATTCTTTTGTGATGATAGTTAAAACTAATGGTAAAATAAAGTTAAAAATACCATCTAAATTATAATAATTATTTGTTTTAGCCAACCCTATGATTATTCCTAATAGGTAAAACAATATAAAATATATAACCAAAATTACAAAAACTTCAAAAATTATATCTTTAGTATATCGATGATGGTCTTTTTCAAAACCAAATAAAAATTTAAATGCTATTAATGTTACTACCAAAAACAAAACCAATTTATAATCTGTTAATATATTTGATACAAAACTATTGAAAATTAAAATTAGAAAAAGTATAATTTGCAATATTAACATTTTTTTATAACTCTTTTTCATTTTTCCTCCTCAATAATCTTGTTAAAATATATTAACGACATAATAACCAAAAGCTAGTTATTATGTCATTAATATAAAAGGTTTTAGTCTACTGAACTATAAGTTAAAGTAATGTCACCAAAATCTACATCAAAATTGCCATCAGCAACAGCTCCATCTGCTGCATATTCAATTTTAACGACAACCTCTTCATAAGCACCTTTTGCTAAAGAATGTCCAGTAATACTAGCTTGTGAACTAGTTGCTTCTTCTAAAGAACCAACTGTTACAGATACTGAAATATCTTCGCAAGCAGCTGCAACTAAACCATCATCAGCTGATCCTTCAGATGTACAAACTTTAAATGAATCACCACTAGCAGCATTAGCAAAAGTTATACTTTTTAGATAAGCATCATATTCACCAGCATTATAAGTATAGAATGTATACGTTGCACTTTGTCCAGGTTCAGTAAATGAAACTGATAAATTAGAAATTGTTGGATCCCCGACATTATTGATAGATGCTGAAGAAGCAACAAGTTCTTCTGGAACTTTAACTGGTACAACAAGATTTGTTTCTAAAGCAGAATCAGAAGATGAAAAATCAACATTGAAAGTACTTGCATCAGGTGCAACACTAGCACTTGGTTGAATATTTAAAACGTTAGAAAACGCTGCAAAACCTAAAGTTACTCCTACAATTGCCACACATAATGCTATAACAGCAATCGCTCTAGATCCCCTATTTTCCATTTTCTCACCTCCCGTCCTAATTATACTAAACTATGCACGACATACATCATCATATATCATACATCTCAATTATACATTAATTTTAAAAAAATGTAAAGAAAAACAGCAAAATTTATATATTATACATTGATGAATTAAACATTTATTAAAATATAGACAAAAAAATATATTAATGTCAAAATTAAAATTATTACGACATTAATATATTATCATTAATCAACTGAACTGTAAGTTAAAGCAATATTTCCAAAATCTACATCAAAAGGACCATCAGCACGATCACCACCTGCTGCATAATCAATCTTAACGACGATCTCTTCATATGCACCTTTTGCTAAAGAATGTCCAGTAATACTAGCTTGTGAACTAGTTGTTTCAGTTTCAGAACCAACTTTTACAGATACTGTGATATCTTCGCAAGCTGCAGTTACTAAAGAAGCAGTAGTTCCACCGCCAGGTGTACAAACTTTAAATGAAGCACCACTAGCGGCATTTTCAAAATTTATACTTTTCAAATATGCAATATACTCCCCTGCATTATAAGCATAGAATGTATATGTTGCACTTTGCCCAGGTGCAGTAAATGTTGCTGATAAATTAGAAATTGTTGGATCACCATCATTATTAATAGTTGCATTAGATGCAGTAATTGAAGTTGGATTTTTATCTGGTGTTACTGATCCAGCTACTGGTGATGAACCAGAAGATGAGAAATCAACATTGAAAGTGCTTTCATCAGGTGTAACATCAGCACTTGGTTTAATAGTCAAACTATTAGAAAACGCTGCAAAACCTAAAGTTACTCCTACAACTGCTACGCATAATGCTATAACAGCAACCATTTTAGAACCTCTATTTTCCATTTTCTCACCTCCTGTCCTTATACTATTAAATAAATTGCGCACAATATACAATGTCCTCATATATCATACAATTATGATTATACATGATTTTTTTAAAAATGTAAAGAAAAATGATTAAATTACTACTATTTATGATGCTCATCACAAAATATCATAATTATAATAAAAAAATATATTAATATCATATTTGTTTCTATCATGATATTAATATATTATCATTAATCAACTGAACCGTAATTCAAAGTAATATCGCCAAATGCTACACTAAAATCTCCATCTGCAAGATCACCACCGGCAGTGTATTCGATTTTAACAACAATTGGTTCAAAGGCATCCTTTGCTAAAGTGTGTCCTGTAATACTAGCTTGTGAACCAGTTACTTCTCCATCTGAGCCAACTTTTACAGATACTGTGATATCTTCGCAAGCTGCAGTTACTAAAGAAGCAGTAGTTCCACCGCCAGGTGTACA
>CALVKK010000079.1 GCA_944332645.1 uncultured Bacilli bacterium | reverse complement strand
GGAATAAGACTTTCAAATACTTCTTTTCCAGTGGGTAAAGTTGATTTTTTAAATTTATATCCCATGACATTTAGTGAATTTCTAATTGCTGATAACTCAGAAAATTTAGTTGAAGTTATGAGACAAACTAAAAGTATAAGTGAAATTCCTAAATTATTTGAAGATCTGTTAATTGAAAAATTAAAAATTTATTATATTATTGGTGGAATGCCTGAAGCAGTATATAGTTGGGTTAATGATAAGGATATAGAAAAAGTAAATAAAATTCTCAAAAATATTTTAGATTCATATGAAAATGATTTTTCAAAACACACTAATGCTAGTGAAGCAAATAAAATATCCTTAATATGGAACGGAATACCATCACAGTTAGCAAGAGAAAATAAAAAGTTTGTATATCAAGTAGTAAAAGAAGGTGCTCGTGCTAGAGAATATGAAGGAGCATTAAATTGGTTAAATGATGCTAATTTAATTTCTAAGTGTTACTTAGTAAATAAATGCGCTTTTCCTTTAAAGGCGTATCATGATTTATCTGCGTATAAAATTTATATGAATGATGTAGGATTATTAAGAAGAATGTCTAATTTAGATAGTAAAATTATTTTAGAAGGTAATAGACTTTTAGAAGAATTTAAAGGTTCATTTACAGAAAACTATGTTGCTAATACTTTGAATTATTTATTAGATGAAGCACCTAATTATTATACTTTTGATAGAAATGAGATTGATTTTGTAATACAAAGAAATAATAAAATAATTCCTATAGAAGTAAAATCAGATAAGAGTACTAATCATAATAGTTTAACTAAATATAACGCTAAAAATGATAACGAAGTATCATTTAGATTCTCTTTAAATAATTTGAGTAAGAATGGGAAAATAGTTAATATTCCACTTTACTTTATAGAATATATTAATGATTTAAATTTAGATTAAAAAGTGAATATGGGAAAATATATGAAGCAGGTGTTAAGATATTTGATAATGGATGCTTCATTTTTCTTCTTTACTTTTTTTTGACAGACTAATGTTTAAATCTTATTGACTATTTCATTATTTGATATTATTATCAAAATAGGTGGTAAGCATGTGTGATGGATATGATCATTTAGCGATTGCATACTTTTTTAAAACCTTTTTAACAGCTTTTTTCGTATTGATACCTATTTTATTAACAGCTTTAGCAACTAGAGATGTATTAAAAAGCATATTAAAGAATAAAAAGTGTGGTCTTAAACCTATTAAAAAATTAACTTTATCATTTGTCATTTTACTTTTGCCTGCCATTTTTACTAAGTTTGGTTTCTTTTCTAATTCACAATTAGCTTCTTGCTGGAATAATGCTAATATTGAAACTTTAGCGCAACTTCAAGACCCGATTAGTGAAGATCTAGCTTATGTTCCTGTCGTAGTTGAGCCGATATATATAGAAAATCCATATAAGATTGATATTGATGCTTTAAAAACAAAAGTTGAAACGATTATCGGCAATAGAGATATTAGTTTATCCTTTTATAACCCTATATCTAATCAAAGTTTCAATATAGATGGCGATAAACTATATATAGCAGCAAGTGTTTCTAAAATACATGCTGTTTTGAACGTTTATGATTATGCTCATGAAAACAATATCGATTTAAAAAATGTTTATATGACGTATAAATCAGTTGATTTTCAAGGTGGGTCAGGTGTTTTGCAATCTAGTTCAACTTTAAAAACTAAAGAATATAGTTTGTATGAATTGTGTGAACTTACAATAAGAGAGTCTGATAATATCGCATGGAATATGATTAGACGTTATATGAATGATAAAAGAAGTAATACAGAATACTATAAAAATTTGGTAAATAGTGATAATGTTATCATAAATGGAAATTATGCTATGACAGCCAACTGGGGCGTTTCTATCATGAAAAAAATTTACTATAACCAAGATAACAACCCTTATTATGAAAAATTGATTTTTGATATGAAAAATACATTTGATAGTAAAATTGTCCAATATTTAGATACCGATATCGTTGCTCATAAAACAGGTGAATTATATTTAAATGGATATTTATACGCTAATGACGTAGCTATCGTTTATTCCGATAGCGAATATATCTTGACAGTTTTTTCAAAAACTAAAATGTCTCCTGATGACATATCTAGTTTGATTGGAGAAATATCTTTAGCTATATATGAAGAAATAGCTAGGAATTAGTTTTAAACATGGATTTTATAAATATGCAAGAAATATATTAAATTTTTAATATATTTTTTTTCAAAATATGATAGAATAGTATCGATATTTTAAATGGAGTTTTTATGAAAGATGTAATTTATTTAAATTTAAAAACGACTGATGGGATCAAATTGTTTTTAAGACCAAGTCGATTTTTAAAAGTCAAACAAGAATTAATCGATTTTTTGCGTGACGAAAAATATTTATATACAAAAGCTTTTGTTAAGACAACCATGTTTTCACATGAATTAAAAGCTAACAATCAAATTGAAGGTTATGGCGATGATGTTGAAATAATAGAAAAGGTTATTGCTCATGCCGAAGATATTAACGATAAGGATAAAAGACAAAGAATTTTAAATTTATATCATGGCTATAATTATATTTTAAAAACAAAAGAAATTAATCAAGATACATTAAAGAAGCTATATAGTATTTTGAGTGAAGGTTTATTGAATTCAACCGATTCAGTTAGAATGGGTAAATACTATCGAACTGCCCCGGTTTATATTCTAAAGCGTGGACGTTTAGATGTTGAACCAGATCAAGGGGTTTTAGCCCACGAGATCGATGCTTATATGAATGATTATTTTGCTTTTTTAAATCAAGATATATCTGGTGACTTAACCGATGAATATATTAAGAGTCAGATTTTGCATTATTATTTTGTTTATATTCATCCGTATTTTGATGTCAATGGTCGAACTAGTCGTACTTTGAGTATGTGGTATTTAATTAATAAAAAAATCTATCCATACATTATTTTCAATCGAGGTATTAGTTTTAAGGATAGTGAATATACGAAAGTTATCGAAGATGTAAGATCATTTCGTGATTTGTCCTATTTTATCGATTATATGTTGACAACCGTGAAAGTTGAATTAGAGAAAGAATATGTTATGCAAGTAGAAGCTAATTTAGCAAGTGATAAATTAACGCTTGCCGATTACCAAACTTTACTTTACTTTTTGACGATGAAAGGATGTAAAACAGTATTGGATTTTGCTAATATTTATAACCGATTTAATGATAAGAAGAAAGTAAAAGAAGTCTATGAAACAATGATTGTTCCATTATTAGATAAAAAGGTTTTGGATGTTGAAAGGCAAACGAAAAAAAATATGTTTGACGATAATAATAATTTGGTTTTAAAACTAAGAAATAAGAACGAAATATCTAAAGATAAAGTAAAAAGGTTAGTTTTATAGGAGGGTTTTATGATTTATACAGGTAATTATAAAAATTGTCTAAAAGGGCATTTAGTATCGATATCAGGAGATCGTGGTAAAAGTGCTGGTTTTAACGGTCCATCTTTTTCCCCGTTAGCACCCAAATTATCATTTTGGAAGGCATGGTACAATAGTATTGGAAGAATACCAGACGATATAAATAATTACCACTATATCAGACAATATTATGAACAAGTGTTAAAACATCTTGATCCTAATGATATAATTAATTATTTTATCGATGAAACGATTCTTTTAAATTATGAATACAATACCGAACTTTGCCACCGTCATATAGTTGCTTATTGGCTAGAAAGAAATTTAGGAATTAAAGTCGAAGAAGTCAAAGTTGACGAGATGGGCAATATTACAATTTTAGATCGTCCGACTTGGATCAAGGAAGTTTTAGATGAAATAATTTTAAACGATGATCTAAAAACAGTGGCAAAAGATAGCCAAGAAAAACAATTAGTCAAGAAATTAAGTTATTGCGATTATAATTTGGATTTTTTTAAAAAGTGTACCGAAAGAAAGTGATGAAATTGAAAAAACCGGAATTATTGGCGCCGGCTGGTGATTTTACAAGTTTAAAGGCAGCGATTTTAGCTGGATGTGATGCTGTTTATTTGGGAGGAAAATTGTTTGGAGCTAGAGCTTTTTCTAACAATTTTTCTAATGACGAATTGATCGAGGCAATTAAATATGCTCATTTATACGGGGTTAAGGTTTACGTTACTGTCAACACTTTAGTTTATGAACGTGAAGTCGATAAATTTATGGATTATATTGATTTTTTATATCGCCACAATGTCGATGCTTTAATTGTTCAAGATATTGGAATGATGGATTTAATTAGAAAAACATACCCCTTATTAGAACTGCATGCTTCTACTCAAATGC
>CALVKK010000078.1 GCA_944332645.1 uncultured Bacilli bacterium | reverse complement strand
CATCATCTTTTTCATATAAAAGATATTGATGAAAATTATACTGTTTATGATTATCAAAAAGAAAAAAAAAAAAAAATTGCCGAAATTTTATCGCGTCATAAAACTCCAATCTTAGTAGGCGGAACAGGTTTATATATTAAAGCAGCTTTGTATGATTACAAATTTGAAGAAGAGAATAATAATGATCAATTTGAAGACTTAACTAATGAAGAAATATACGACCGTTTAAAAAAAATAGATAACAATATCACCATTCATAAGAACAACCGTAAAAGATTAGTGCGTGCTTTAAACTATTGTTTGAACAATGATTGTAAAATTAGTTCTAAAGAAAAGACCAATAAATTATTATATGATGCTGTCTTTATTGGCTTGACAACTGATCGCGATATTTTATATAAAAGAATTAACCAAAGAGTCGATGTTATGTTTCAAGAAGGACTATTAAATGAAGCCAAGAATATTTTTGATTCAGGAATCAGAACTAAAGCGGTAATGACACCGATTGGATATAAAGAACTGTTTCCTTATTTCACTAATGATGCAACATTAGAAGAGTGTTGTGATTTGATTAAAAGAAACAGCCGTAAATATGCCAAAAGACAATATACTTGGTTCAATAATCAAATGAAAGTAGTTTGGTTTAACGTTAATTTTAAGGACTTTAGTAAAACGATTGATGAAGTGTATGAATATATAAAAAAGCATTAACAATTAAGTTAATGTTTTTTAATAGTGAGAAAGTTAAAATTATAACCATTATGTTAACACATAATAGATCAATATATTTTTTAACTGTTATATTAAGAAAATGTTACATTTTTTATGAAGTACTTTATGTCATTAATCAACCGTTAATTATTTTTAAAAATAGGTTTATTTATATTATTTGTATTGTTAATTAAACTATAAATGCTATCAACTAATATTTGATAATCTAATAACTTATCATAGTTTGTTATAATAGGTAGGGATACTTTCTTTTTGATTTTATTTAAATATTCTCTACCTTTTTGATTAAATCCTAAAACATGAATATAATCGATAGTATATGTATTTTTCTTAAGACAACATAAAATATGAACTAAACATCTTTTAATTTTATTATAAGTATAATTTTTACTTTTAACTTTCATAATCAAAGTATCAATATCATTGGATACAAGGATATGTTTTTTTAAAGATTGACTTAAATTAACATCGATATCTTGATAATTAGTCAAGTCTTCAGTCATAATTTTATATTTAATTATTAAGAAAAAATCATTTAATTTAATATTTTTAATATAATTTATTGTTTGCTTTGGCACATAATTAGAAATATCTTTATTGTTGTAAATTAAGTGCCTAATACTAGTAGCACTACTAATTTTGCCCGTGGTTTTATTGCTATGGTAGTCATTGGTTCTCTTTATGGTCACTGGCTTGATTTTACTATTTAGTTTTTTGATGGCTTTAATGTAACTGACAGCCAACAAATCATTAGGAGAATCTATTTTGATAGACAAATTCTCTTGAATCGCTAGTGATAAACTGGTAGGGTAATTATATCCTTTTTTTACAAACTTGTTAAGTTCGATGCTATTATCTAGTTGAAATTGTGCAATTTTATCAAGAACTTTTAAATCGTTTGATTCACTACCAAAGACAAGATAATCACAGTTTAAATTATCTAATATCGTAATTGCGCCATAGGCATATATATCAGCAGCTTGAATAGCAAAACAAGTTGGTAGTTCAACTACTAGATCGACACCATAATCAAGAGCTAATTTTGTTTTGTCATACTTTTCAACAACACTAATCTCACCGCGATTTAAGAAATTGCCAACTAAAATCAAAGTTATAACTTGATTAGGAAACATTTCTTTAACTTTATTTAGATGGTAAAGATGTCCGTTATGAAAAGGATTATATTCACATATAATACCAATCATTGTTAATCACCAAATAAATTATAACATTTTTATTTACTTTTTAAAACTTTTTCTGTATAATTAATTTGGTGATTTCGATGAATATTGACATTACAAGATTAAAAAGTGGAATCGATGAATATGCTTTAATTGATTTAGATTATTCATTTTCTCAGGAACAATTAAAAAATACCGGTATTTTAAAATTAGATCATGTCAAAATCGAAGGTAATATTACTAATCATTTTAGACATTTACATTTAAATGTTGTCATAAAAGGTATTATGATTTTGCCTTGCTCAATCAGTTTAAAGCCTACCGAATATCCTTTTACGATCAAAATCGATGACGATATTATTGAAAAAGAATTAGAAAATACTAGAAATAGCGGTAATAGTATTGATATTTTTCCAATAATATGGGAAAATATAGTAATGGAAATCCCCCTTAAAGTTGTAAACAACGACTTATCTGACATAAAAAAAGAAGGTAACGGTTGGAAATTTATAACTGATGAGGAAGAATTATAAGGAAAGAGGTGTTATAAATGGCAGTACCATTTAGAAAAGTTAGTAAAACTCGTGGACGTAAAAGAAGGACACACTATTGTATTAGTTCTAATGAAACAGTAAAATGTCCAAAATGTGGTGAGAGTGTTAGACCACATCGAGTATGTCCAAAATGCGGAACTTATAAGAATAAAGAAGTAATTAAAGCAACTGAATAGTTGTTTTTATGATTAAACCATTTGTTTTAAACAAATGGTTTAATTAGTATATCGAATCGTTTCGTTAGAAATATTAAAAATAATTCCCATCATAATCATATAGCTTAGAAGTGATGAACCACCATAACTTATAAATGGTAGAGTAATTCCAGTAATTGGCATCAAGCCGAAAGTCATTCCGATGTTTTGTAACTGTTGGTAGATCAACATCCCAACAATACCGGCAATGACATATTTATTAGTCAAATTTGTATTTTTAATAGCCAGTAAAATTAATTTAATATCAAAAAAAGCAATTAAAGAAAGTAGAATTAAGACTCCTAAAAAACCAAAGTTGTTAGCGTAGACAGCAAAAATAAAATCAGTTTGTGGCTCAGGAAAATAAATTGGTGTATTATTAGCACCCATTCCAAGGAAACCTCCAGCACCAATGCTGGTAAGTCCGTTTTCTAACTGGTAACCACTACTGTTTGACCAATCTAATAATCGATCAACTCTAAGAAAAAAATCGGTTCCAAAAAGATTGATAAATAAATCGGTATTAGTAAAATAGATAATCAAAACTAAAGCGATTGCACCAAATAGAATCGAAAACAAAATGATAAACCAGCGATATCTAATACCAGAAATGAACAACATGACAATCGTAATTAATAAATATATTAATACGACACCGGTATCTGGTTGTAAAAAGGTAAGTACACTAGGTACTAAGACAATTACAATGACTTTAATTAAAAATTTAAATTCTTCCATTAAACTTGGGTTAGAAAACTGATCATTAAACTTGTGTATCATTGTTCCTAAAGTGATGATAAGAATTATTTTCATAAATTCACTTGGCTGAATTGTTCCTATTCCTGGAATACTATACCAACATTTAGCATTATTAATAGGCGTTGCAAACAATAGTAAGCCAAGTAAGGATAATATACCTAAAATATAAAATATCCAAACATTTCTATAAATAAAATCATTGCCGATAAACATAATGAAATAGGCAACAATAAAACCAGCTATGTACCAAAGAAATTGCTTAATAACTAAAGTGTTGCTAGATATTAAAATCTGGGCACTGTTAATAGTTATAAGACTTATGATGATGAAGATAAATAAAATCAATAAGAGCCATATATCGACTCTATATTTCGATACCTTTTTCATTACATCACCCCATTATTATATTACACTAAAATTATGATTTATACAATTAAATGTTTTCAAAATAAAAAAAATATAGTATAATTTAAAAAGGTGATATGAATGGAACATATATGGCAATATTTAATTATTGTAGTTGTTTTAATAATTATCGGTATCGCGATTGTTAAGTCGAAACAAAAAGATTTTAGATTAGATGCCAATAAACTAGTTGAGTACCTAGGTGGGAAAGAAAATATTATTAATTATGAAACAAACAAATCTCGCTTTATTGTTGAATTGAAAGATACCAAATTGGTTAATAAAGATGGTATTCAAAAGATTGGTGCACAGGGAATAGTTGAGATCGATAATCAGTTGAAGATTATTTTAGGTGAAAAAGCTAAAAAAATCGAAAAATTTATCGATGCATTAAAATAGTAGAGATACTATTTTTTCATTTATCGACACAATTCGACAATCTTTTACAAAATGATATATTATAATAACTTTAAGAAGGTGTTATTATGGATATGTTGTATACTGTTTTAATAAATGTTATTATTTTACTATTTCCACTGATTTTTAATTTATTTTATTGTATGTATAGTA
>CALVKK010000077.1 GCA_944332645.1 uncultured Bacilli bacterium | reverse complement strand
AAGACTAATTAATCATTAATAATAATAAAATAATATAGGTGATAAAATTGAACCTATTAAATAATCTAAAAGATTTAGTTTTAGAAGAACAATTTAAAATTAATTATATTCAAGGTAAATTAAATATAGTTAATTACAAGGATATTGCTCATTTTGATAATAATAAGATTATTGTTAATTACACTGATGGTAGTATTGTTATAGGAGGCAAAAATTTAGTTATATCAAAAATGGTTAGTGATGAATTGCTAATCGAAGGAAAAATTGAAAAAATAGAATTTAGGTGATAGTTATTAAAAATGGATTTTTAAAAAAAATGACCAATCGGGTCAAATTAAATATAAAAGGAAAAAATATTGAGAGGTTTATTAAAAGGCTAAGAGCAAATGGAATTGATTTATTAAACATAACTCATTTAAATTATCATGAAGTAAATATTGTTATATATAAAAAAGATTACGATAGATTAATTGAATTAAAAACTATTTATGATGTAACAATGGTTGATATTTATGGTATAATAAAAATTAAAGAAGTTGTCGGCGTATATAAATATGTGGTTGGATTTATATTATTAGGAATAGCCCTTTTGATTTTTCTATCACATGTTATTTTCAATATTGAGATTATCCATACCGATGGTGAAATCAGGAATTTGCTTTTACAAGAATTAGAAAACTATGGCTTAAAAAAATACCGATTGAAGAAGAGCTATCAAGAAATTCAAACTATTAAAAATTCAATCCTAGAGAAATATAAAAATGAAATAGAATGGTTAGAAATTGAAGAAAGTGGAACGACATATATAGTTAGACTAGAAGAAAGAATTATCAAACAAGAAGAAGCGGAAGATGAAAAACAAAATGTTATTGCAAGCAAAAGCGCAGTAATAAAAAAAATAATTGCTGAAAATGGTGAAGTCATAAGAAACATTAATGAATATGTCAATGTAGGAGATGTCATCATATCTGGTAATATCTATTTGAATGACGAGATTAAAGATACAGTGACTGCCAAAGGCGTTGTCTATGGTGAGGTATGGTATAATGTTAGCGTCGAATATCCATACATTTATAGTGAAATTAAAGATATGAATAATTATAAAGATGTTTTTGTTTTAAAATTATTGTCTAATAATATTGAATTTACTACTAAACCATATTCCGAAAAAAGAATCGAAGAAAAAACATTACTTTATCATCCATTTTTACCAATTTCTTTAGTCAAACAAAGACAAGAAGAAATACAAACTATATCTTTAGTTTTAACGGCTGAAGAGGCCAAAGAAAAAGCAATTATAGAAGCTCATAAAAAAATGGAAGAAAAATTAGACGATGATGAACGAATAATTGATTACAAAGTATTAAAACTAAATATTAAGGAAGATAAAATAGTATTGGAAGTTTTTTTTACAGTTTATGAAAATATAACTGGTTATAGCAAAATTATAGAAGGTGATGATATTGTTTCGTGATACAATTATAGATATTTTTACTGACATTTGGCCAATGATACTCATTTGTTGTGTCATAATTGTTTCAATGCGCATTGTTTATTTAGTTAAAAATAAACAGGAATTTATCTTTTATAAAGAAATATTAATGTTTGGCTTCATCTTATATATTATGGCACTTTTTAGAGTGGTAACTTTTCAAGATGTCAGTTGGTCAACTTCTAATTTGATACCTTTTAAAGAGATGTTTCGATATGATTTTGGTAGTAAGATGTTTTATCGAAATGTAGTTGGCAATATGTTGATGTTTGTTCCTTATGGTTTTTTCACTTCTTATTTTTTAAAGTTAAAAAAGCCATTACATATTTTTTTGATGACGTTTTTGGTTTCCATTACCATTGAAACAACTCAATTTGTAATTGGACGAGTATTTGATATTGATGATATTATGCTTAACATTGTTGGGGGATTATTAGGTTTTACAATTTTTTATGTTATTGATAAAATAAAAAATAAATTTCCTTTATTGCAAAAAGCTTATATTTATAATATAATGATGATAGTTATATTGTCGATAATAGTCTTATATCTGTCAGGAGTAATTTATGTACGAATTAATTAATGAAACAAATGAAAAAATTGATCAAATGGCAACAATAAAAGCTTTATTAGATTTTATTGTAGCAAAAGAAAAACTTGATAATTGTCTTTTTAATGTTATTTTTGTTGATAATAATTATATTCATAAAATTAATAAAGAATATCGAGGTATCGACAAGGAGACAGATGTTATAAGTTTTGCGTTAGAAGATAATATCGATGAAGTGAAATTAGAATTTAGAATCTTAGGAGATATTTATATATCACTTGAAAAAGCAAAGGAACAAGCTTTATTTTATGAACATTCATTTTTAAGAGAACTAGCCTTTCTAGCTGTTCATGGGTTATTGCATTTGTTAGGATATGACCATGTTGATAGTAAAGAAGAAGAAGTTATGTTTAGAAAACAGGAGGAGTTATTAAATGAATTCGGAATTACAAAATAAAAAATTTGGTTTTAAAAGATTTCTGGCTAGTTTTAAAAATTCTTTTAATGGTCTAAAATATGCGTATTTGAATGAGCAAAGTTTATTTATTCATGCTTTAGCCACTATTTTAGCTATTATTTTAGGATGTTTGTTAAAAATAAGTTTAACAGAATGGTTGATCATTATGACATTACTTGTTATGACAGCAATCCTTGAACTGCTTAATACGGCTATTGAATCGGTTTGCGATGCAGTTACTCTTGAAAAATCCAAACGAATCAAGGTATCTAAGGACACCGCTAGTGCAGCAGTATTTTTGTCATCCTTAGTTAGTTTAATAGTTGGACTACTTATTTTTGTACCTAAAATTATAGCATTATTTTAAGAAAGGTTGAGTTATATGAGGAGTGGTTTTGTAAGTTTAATCGGTCGTCCTAATGTTGGTAAGAGTACGTTACTTAATAGTATAGTTGGGAAGAAGATTGCAATAACTTCTAACAAACCACAAACAACACGTAATATTATAGAGGGCATATATACCGATCAAGATAGACAAATTGTCTTTGTTGATACACCAGGGATTCACAAACCCAAATATAAATTAGGTAAATATCTAAATAAACAAGCCTATTATAGTATTGATGATGTAGATGTGATTGCTTTTTTGATTGATGGCAGTGAAAAGCTTGGACCTGGAGACTTATATGTCATTGAGAGACTTAAAGAAATTACAAAGCCAGTTATTTTGATTATTAACAAAATTGATAAAATGACTAAGGAAAATATTTTGTTAAAGATAGATGAGTATAAAGATTTATATCCATTCAAAGAAATTGTTCCTTTGTCAGCAATTAAAAAAGACAATATAGAAACCTTAATTGATGTTTTAACTAAGTATTTGCCAGATAATGTCAAGTATTTTGAAGATGATACTTATACTAATAGGCGAATTGAGTTTTTAATAGCAGAAATAGTAAGAGAAAAAATCTTTAATTTAACAGAGGAAGAAGTGCCTCATTCAATTACTTGCGCTGTAGAAAAAATAGAAAAAGAAAAAAACAATTACAGCATTAATGTGGTAATTATCGTCGATCGTGATTCTTTGAAAAAAATAATTATCGGTAAACAAGGAAGCAAAATAAAAGAGATAGGCATTCAATCGCGATTGGAACTTGAGCAATTATTAGGTAAAAAAGTTTACTTAGATTTGTTTGTCAAAACAATCAAGAATTGGCGTGATAAGGAAAAGTTTTTGCAAGAATTCGGTTTTACAGATTTTATGAAATAATTTGAATAAAATTTATTGTTGTTAAACACAATATTAATGGTGATAAAAAATGAAAAAGGAAATATTGTGGCAATTATTTAAAAAGACAGGAAAGATAGAATACTATTTGAAATATAAAAAAGAAGGTGAATGATTTGGAGGTTGTCGTTGGCGGTACATATAGACATTTTAAAGGTAATTTATATAAAGTTTTAATGATCGGTTATGATAGTGAAACTAACAATGAAGAAAAACCTAAAAAATTGGTCATATATGAAGCTTTATATGACGATCATAAAATATGGGTTAGACCATATGATATGTTTATATCAAAAGTCGATAAAGAAAAATATCCTAATGTAAATCAAGAATATCGATTCGAGCTGATTAAAAATGATTGAAGTTGAGGGAATTATTTTAACTAGTCAGGATTATAGAGAAACTAGTAAAATTATTAACGTTATTACTAAAGAATATGGTATTATCAGTATGATTGCTAAAGGTTGTAAAAGTATTAAAAGCAATTTAAGAAGTGCGACCGATAAACTTACTTATGGTAAGTTTTATGTTTATTATAAAAAAGATAAATTATCGATTTTATCTAACGTCGATATTATCGATAATTTTAAAAGTATCAAAAAAGATATTACCAAAATAAGTTATGCAACTTATCTTTTAGAATTAACCGGACAAGTAATTAAACATAGTTTAAAAT
>CALVKK010000076.1 GCA_944332645.1 uncultured Bacilli bacterium | reverse complement strand
GACGTTGCATATTTGATCCCATCAATGCTCTTTTACCATCATCATGTTCCAAAAAAGGAATACCTTGAGTAGTAATTGAAATGACTTGTTGTGGTGAAACATCAATATAATCAACTTTATTTGATTCAATAATTATATTATCGCCACGATATCTAACCGGAACTCTTTCATCGACAAAACGATCATTTTCATCGATTTTAACTGTCGCTTGAGAAATATAGTGATCTAATTCCTCATCTGCCGTCATGTAAACTACTTCATCAGTTAATTTACCATCGATAACTTTACGATATGGTGTCATAATAAAACCATACTCATTAACTTTCGCATAACTAGCTAAAGCAGTTATAAGTCCAATGTTAGGTCCTTCTGGCGATTCGATAGGACACAATCTACCGTAGTGTGATGGATTAACGTCACGAACATCCATACCAGCACGATCTCTTGACAAACCACCTGGCCCTAAACTAGATAAACGTCGTTTATTAGCTAATTCAGCGATTGGATTAGTCTGATCCATGAATTGTGATAATTGAGATGAGCCAAAGAACTCTTTAATTGCCGCTGTAAGTGGTCTAATATTAATTAAACTTTTTGGTGTAACTTCTGCTATTTCTTGCGTACTCATACGGTCCCTTATTACTCTTTCAATTCGAGATACACCAATTCTAAATTGATTTTGTAATAATTCGCCAACTTGTCTAACACGGCGATTAGATAAGTGATCTATCTCATCAAACGATCCAATGCCATCAAACAAATTTAGATAGTATGATATTGATGCATATATGTCAGAAATAGTTAATCTCTTTTCAGTAATGGACTGATCATTACCAATAACATTGACAATTTTATTAGGATTAGTGTTACTATATACTTTAACGATTTGTACTTTATTATAATTGTCTAATTCTTCATTTATTAAAGCATCTTTCATACCGTAACCATTTTCAAAAACTGGTCTTAATTTTTCAAGTAATTCTTTGGTTACTACTTCATCTTTACTTGCAATTAATTCTTTACCTACTTTGATATCTTCGGCTAATTTGCAGCCTAATAAGCGATCTAAAATGTTTAATTTTTTATTAAATTTATAACGTCCAACTTTCGCTAAATCATATCTAAAAGCATCAAAAAACCTTGTGATTAATTGATTTTTCGCACTATCTAAAGTAGAAGGTTCACCTGGCCTTAATTTAGAGTGAATATCGATTAATGCTTCATCGGTATTCTTATTTGTATCTTTTTCAATGGTTTTAATTATCAGTTCATTTTCACCAAATAAACCTATTATATCCTCATCACTATTTAAACCAATAGCACGAAGTAATGTCGTAATTGGTACTTTTCTTGTCCGATCGATTCTAACATAGATAACATCTCTAGAATCAATTTCATATTCTAACCATGTACCTCTGGTTGGAATAATTTGACTGGTAATTGTTACTCGACCATTTTTCTTATCGACATCTTTTCCATAATAACAGCTTGGAGAACGAACTAATTGTGAAACAATAACTCTTTCTGCCCCATTAATAATAAATGTTCCCGTTTCAGTCATTATTGGCATATCGCCTAAAAAAATTTCTTGTTCTTTAACTTCCCCAGTTTCACCATTGAAAAGTCTAGCTTGAACTTTTAATGGTGCTGCATAGGTAGCATATCTTTCCTTACAACCTTTAATGGAATATTTAGGTTGATCAAAAGAATATTCACCAAATTCCAACGACAAATTTCCTGTAAAACTTTCTACAGGAAAAATATCATCAAATACTTCTTGGATACCTTCAGTTATAAACCAATTATATGATTTTTTCTGAATCTCCAATAAATTGCCTAATTCGATAGCATTTCTTGTTTTTGCATAACTTCTTCTTTCACGATAATCTCCGACTTTTTTTGTTGTATATGCCACTTTTTCACCCCTATATACTATATTATCACGTAACAAAAGTACACATTGCCAATTTATAATTTTACCAAAATATTGTCAACATGTCAATCGTTTATTGCTCGAATTATAAAAAAACCTTTATTTTTACACACAACTGTTGCCTTATATTCTTTATTTAAATCTTTTAACAAACTTTTCGCGCCTTGGTCTTTGTTAATAACTAACCACAACTGACCGTTTTCATTTAAATGATCTTTAGCTTCAAATAGTAATTGATATAATACTTTTTTACCGACTCTAATCGGTGGATTAGTCACTATGAAATCGTATTTGCCATGAAGGCTGTCATATAAATCACTATAGAAAGTAGTGACTGTTACCCCATTTAATTTTGCATTTTCCTTTGCTAAAGAAAGACTTCGTTGATTTACATCGGTCATATCGACAGTGACGTCATACTTTTTAGCAATATATATACCGATTGGACCATAACCGCAACCAATATCTAAGACTCTACCCTTGATATCAGATAAATTTTCAAGTAAAGTTCTCGTCCCAAAATCTAAACCTTTTTTTGAAAAAACGCCATTATCAGTCAAAAAAGAAAAAGGAAGGTTATCAATGACAACATCTATCTTTTTTATTTCACTTTTTAAACTATCGTCGTTAGTAAAATAATAACTCATTCCTCTTCCTCTTTCCTATTTCCAAAGACACTTTAAGCCCATACTATCTAGTACAGGCTTGAAGCATATCAATTATTTATTTTAATTCAACAGTTGCGCCAGCTTCTTCAAATTTAGTTTTTAATTCATTTGCTTCGTCAGTTGCAACATTTTCTTTAACAGCTCCACCGTTATCAGCTAAGTCTTTAGCTTCTTTTAGTCCTAAACCAGTAATGTCACGAACTAATTTGATAACAGCAATTTTGTTTGGTCCAGCAGCAGTTAATGTTACAGTAACAGTTGAAGGTCCTTCATCGGCAACCGCAGCCACTGGTCCAGCAGCTACAGCTACAGCTGATGGATCAACACCAAATTCCTCCTTCATTGCATCAACTAATTCTTTAACTTCAAGAATAGTCATTTCTTTTAAGCCGTTAATAAATTCTTCTTTTGTAAATTTTGCCATTTATAATCATTCCTTTCTATTTTTCTAAATCTTTACTATATAAATCCAAACAAATGGATAAATCTCTAACCACGCCCATCAATCCAGATGCTAACATAGTAAGTAATCCTTCCCTTGATGGAATATTGGCCAATTTTTCTAACATTTTAATATCAGCAATAGCTCCATCGACATAACCTATCTTCATAACTAAAGCTGGATGATCTTTTGCAAAATCATTTAATGCTTTAATTGGAGCTACTACATCGGTGCCAAAAGCGATGGCTTTTGGTCCATTGAGTTCATCACCTAAATCGATATTTAAATTATCTAAGGCTCTTTTTACTAAGGTATTTTTATATACTTTATATTCTGAACCACTTTCTTTTAGTTTTCTTCTTAGTTCCATTGTTTCATTAACAGTCAAACCGTGATATTCAAATAAAACTGTCGCTGAGGAATTTTTAAACTTGTCAGCTATTTCTGAAACGATTGCTTGTTTTTTGGCAATGGTATTTTGATTTGCCATACTAACACCTCCTCTAATATATAAATTAAAGCCCTTACAGACCGTAAGAGCTTTAGAAAACAATTTCTAAGTCCTCGGTAGGAATATTAAGCTTATCGCCCCTACTGTCTACGGCACTTCAAACAACTAAATTATAACATATTATTAATTACTTGTCAAAGGAATTTATATCGATTTTAATACCAGGTCCCATAGTTGTTGCAATACTTATATTTTTAACGTAAGTACCTTTAACAGTCGATGGCTTTGATTTTAAAATCAATGAGACAAATGCTTCTAAATTTTCAAGTAATTGTTTTTCTGTAAAACTAACTTTACCGATAATCGTATGAACATTACCATATGAATCAGTACGGTATTCGATTCTTCCTTGTTTTACTTCCAAAACAGCTTTACTAATATCCATTGTCACAGTTCCTGTCTTAGGGTTTGGCATTAATCCTTTTGGACCTAAAACCTTACCTAGCTTACCTAAAACTGGCATCATGTCAGGTGTTGCAATCAAAACATCAAATTCAAACCAATTTTCTTTTTCTATTTTTTCTAAATAATCAGTATCACCAACAAAATCAGCACCTGCTTGCTTAGCTTCTTCTGCTTTTGGACCTTTAGCAATAACTAAAATTCTTTTAGTTTTACCAGTACCATTTGGTAGGCAAATAGTACCTCTTAATTGTTGATCTGCCTTTTTAGTGTCTAAATTTAAATTGATTGCCAATTCAACTGAAGCATCGAATTTGGTCGTTGATGTTTTTTTAGCCAAACTAACAGCTTCTTCTTTAGTGTATAATTTATTTTTTTCGACTTCTTTAGCTACTTCAACATATTTTTTACTTCTTTTCATTTTCTTACCTCCTTATGTGGTCTAGCGGATTAAATGTCCTTCCACATAGGTTAAACCTATGCTAATTTTTGATTTCGATTCCCATATTTAAAGCTGTACCTTCGATACTTTTCATTGCATCTTCTAAAGTATAAGCATTTAAATCTGGTAGTTTAATTTCAGCAATTTCTTTAACCTGATCTTTTGTTAAAGAGCCAACTATTTCTTTATTGCCTTTTGCTGATCCCGATTTAACTTTTGCTACCTTTTTAATTGGAAAAGCAGCTGGTGGAGTTTTAAC
>CALVKK010000075.1 GCA_944332645.1 uncultured Bacilli bacterium | reverse complement strand
ATTCAACCATTAGTTTAGCACCATAGTTAGTTGAATGAACTTTAGTCTCTGCATCGTTAGTAACTGTGATTTCAAACTTACCATTTTCTTCTTCGATCTTAGTAACTTTACCGTTAATCTCAGAAATAGTTGCTTTCCCTTTTGGATTACGAGCTTCAAACAACTCTTGAACACGAGGTAAACCTTGAGTTATATCATCTCCAGCTACGCCACCGGAATTAATTGTACGCATTGTTAATTGAGTACCTGGTTCACCGATAGATTGAGCAGCCATAATACCAACAGCTTCTCCTACTTCAACTAAAGAACCAGTAGCCAAATTGCGACCATAACATTTACAACATACACCATGTTCAGTTTTGCAGGTTAAAACTGTTCTGATAGGTACTTTAGTAATTCCTGCTTTGATAATTTTATCAGCTAATTGTTCAGTAATATAAGTATTCCTTTCAGCAATTACCTCTTTTGTTTCTGGATGAATAACTCTTTTATTAGTATAACGGCCAATAATACGATCTGCCAAACTTTCAACAACAGTATTGTTTTTATCATCGATGAAAGCTTCAACGACTACACCTTCGCTAGTTCCACAATCATCTTCTTTAACAATCACATCTTGTGCAACATCGACTAAACGTCTTGTTAAATAACCAGCATCAGCAGTTTTTAACGCTGTATCGACAGCTCCCTTACGAGCTCCATGTGTAGCCAAGAAGAATTCTGAAACATTTGCCCCTTCAGTAAATGAAGATGTAATTGGAATTTCAACAGCTTCACCAGTCGGCTTCATCATAAGGCCACGCATACCTGCCATTTGGTTATAGTTACTCATATTACCACGAGCGCCAGAATCAATCATCATAGAAATCGAATTTTCTTTGTGTGTTTTGATAAATCCTTCTAACTCACTAGCAATTTTATTTTTAGCCTGATTCCAGGTTTCAACGACATTTTCATATCTTTCACGATCAGTGATCAAACCACGTTTAAATTGTTTATTAATTGTATCAACCTTAGCACTAGCTTCCGCTAAAACTTGTGGTTTGGTTTTAGATTCAATAATATCGCCAATACCAATAGAAATACCTGATAAAGTCGAATATTTAAATCCTAAATCTTTCATTTTATCAAGCATTACTGAAGTTTCAGTAGTTTGATATCTTTTATAAATTTGTGCAATTAGTTTAGTTAATACTTTTTTACCAAAAGGTTTAACTAATTCCATCTTAGATATTTCCTCTTTAATATTTTTACCTTTATCAATAAAATATTTGCTTGGTGTAACATTTTCAATATTTTCATTACTTCCATCGTTTATATATTGAAAAGTATCAGGGAATATCTCATTAAATAATAATTTACCAGGTGTAGTAACTAAATATTTATCTAAATAGCTATCAAGGAATATCTTATATTTAAAAGAACGTGCTGGAATTGCAATACGTGTATGAAGTGATATTTCTCTTCTTTCATAGGCCATTAATGCTTCATTAGAATCTTTAAATACACGTCCTTCACCAGGTAATCCTTCTTCTTCAATAGTTATATAATAGTTACCTAAAATCATATCCTGACCAGGTGTGACTATTGGTTGCCCATCTTTAGGTGACAAAATATTGTTAGCACCTAACATCAAAATTCTAGCTTCAGCTTGGGCCTCTTCAGAAATAGGAACGTGAACAGCCATTTGGTCACCATCAAAGTCGGCATTAAAAGCAGCACAAACCAATGGATGCAATCTAATGCTTCGTCCTTCAATTAACTTAGGTTGAAATGCTTGAATTCCAAGTCTATGTAAAGTTGGAGCACGGTTTAATAAAACTGGATGTTCACTAATTTTTTCTTCGACAATATCCCATACTCTTTCATCTTGATTTTCAATCATCTTCTTAGCTGCTTTGATATTAGAAGCTATTTCTTTAGTTACTAGACCATTAATAACATGTGGTTTAAATAACTCTAAGGCCATCTCCTTAGGAATTCCACACTCATACATTTTTAACGATGGACCGACAACGATAACTGAACGACCTGAATAATCGACACGTTTACCTAATAAGTTTTGTCTAAATCTTCCTTGTTTTCCTTTTAACATGTTAGATAAAGATTTTAAAGGTCGATTACCTGCACCAGTTATGTTTCTGCCACGTCTTCCGTTATCAAACAAAGCATCGACAGCTTCCTGAAGCATACGTTTTTCATTTTGAATAATAATTGAAGGTGCTCCTAATTCCATTAATTTTTTTAAACGATTATTACGATTAATTACCCTTCTATACAAATCATTTAAATCAGATGTAGCAAATCTACCACCATCTAATTGAATCATTGGTCTTAATTCCGGAGGAATAACTGGCAGTGCTTCCAAAATCATCCATTCTGGACGATTTCCAGACTCTAAGAAAGCGTTTAAAACATCTAATCTTTTTATTAACCTAATTCTTTTTTGACTAGTTGCATCTTTAATGCTTTCAATTTCTTCTTTAATACTATTTACTTCTTTTTCCAAATCAACTTGTTGTAGTAATTCCTTAATTGCTTCAGCACCCATTCCTACACGAAAAGATTTACCATACTTTTCATAAAAAGTACGATATTCTTTATCGGAAATAGTTTGCTTTTTCTCTAAAGGAGCACTTCCAGGATCTAAAACAACATAACTAACAAAATATAATACTTCCTCTAAATCACGAGGTGACATATCCAAAACTAAACCTATTCTAGATGGTACTCCTTTAAAAAACCAAATGTGAGAGCAAGGAGTTGCTAACTCGATATGTCCCATTCTTTCGCGTCTTACTTTACTACGAGTCACTTCAACTCCACAGCGATCACAGACAATATTTTTATATCTTAATCTTTTATATTTACCACACGAACATTCAAAATCTTTAGTTGGACCAAATATTTTTTCACAGAATAATCCATCTCTTTCTGGTTTTAAAGTTCGATAATTTATAGTTTCGGCTTTTTTTACTTCGCCATATGACCAAGAACGAATCTTTTCAGGTGAAGCTATCGAAATCTTTAATCCTTCAAATTCATTGATATTCATTACATAGCCCCCTTATCTTCTAATTCTTCAATTTCTTCTAATCTTTCAGCAATGTCAAAAGGTTCCTCTATTTCAGAGTCATCAAATTCGTCTTCTTCATCTATTTGTGTTTCTTCGTCTTGTGGTTGTTCTTTATCGATTAAATTTGTAGGTTCAATACTATTTTCAAATTCTTCGACATTGACGAATCCTTCTTGATCCATTGCTTCAATTTCTTTCATATCAACTAATTTTCCATTGTCAGATAAAACACTAATATCTAAACCTAAAGCTTGGAATTCTTTAATCAACACTCTAAAACTTTCAGGTACGCTACTAGCTGGAAGTGGTTGGCCTTTAACTAAAGCTTCATATACCTTAACACGACCAACAACATCATCTGATTTGATTGTCATCATTTCTTGCAATACATGAGCTGCGCCATATGCATATAGTGCCCAAACTTCCATTTCACCAAATCTTTGACCACCAAATTGAGCTTTACCTCCTAAAGGTTGTTGAGTTACTAATGAATAAGGTCCAGTTGAACGAGCATGTAATTTATCATCTACCATGTGGTGCAATTTAATCATATACATAACTCCAACGGAAACACGATTAGCAAACGGTTCACCTGTTCTTCCGTCGTATAAAACCATCTTACCATCTTCATCTAATCCTGCCTCTTTTAAAGCATCGATAATCTCTTCTCTTGTCGCACCATCAAAAGCTGGTGTCATAACGTGAATATTTAGTTTTTTAGCAGCTGCACCCAAATGCATTTCTAAAATTTGCCCAATATTCATACGACTTGGTACTCCCAACGGGTTAAGTAAGATGTCAATAGGTGTACCATCAGCCATGTATGGCATGTCTTCTTTAGGTAAAATTAACGAAATAACACCCTTGTTACCATGACGTCCAGCCATTTTGTCTCCTATCGATATTTTACGTTTTTGCGCAATATAAACACGTACAATTTTAGAAACACCAGCTGGTAATTCATCTGAATCTTCTTTTGTAAACACCTTAACATCATGGACAATTCCTTCCCCACCATGTGGAACTCTCAATGATGTATCTCTTACTTCTCTAGTTTTTTCACCAAATATAGCATGCAATAATTTTTCTTCGCTTGTTAATTCTGCCATACCTTTAGGTGTAACTTTACCAACTAAAATATCATCATCTTTAACTTCTGTACCAATTCTAATAATACCATTTTCATCTAAATTTTTACGAGCGTCTTCTCCAACATTAGGAATGTCTCTAGTAAATTCCTCTGGGCCTAATTTAGTATCACGACACTCGATTTGATAATCTTCAATATGAATTGAAGTATAAACATCATCAGAAACTAATCTTTCATTTAAAATAACAGCATCTTCGTAATTATAACCATTGAAGTTCATGAAAGCGACAGTGACATTACGACCTAAAGCCATTTCTCCCATATCAGAAGAAGGTCCATCAGCTATAACTTGATCTTTTTTTATAATATCGCCAGCTCTAACAATAGGTACTTGATGATAACAAGTCCCATTGTTACTTCTTTCATAACCATTTAAATAATAAGTATCTTTACCACCTTTAGTTTTAACAACTATTTTTTTACCATCAACATAGTCGACCATGCCATCTGCCGTTGCAATAATAACTGATCCACCGTCACGAGCTGAAATAGCTTCAACACCTGTACCAACTAATGGTG
>CALVKK010000074.1 GCA_944332645.1 uncultured Bacilli bacterium | reverse complement strand
TTACCTAATCTTTCTCCAAAATTAGAAAGTCCTTCTCCTGCACTTTCAATCAATTCATCCACATAAAGTAATGGTGCTATAATGATCGATATCACACATACCACTAAGACAAATGAAAAAAATCCACTTAGGCCAAATGATGAACCTCCAGTAAATAAAATTACTTTTTGGGCAATATCAGTAGCGATATCACCTTCACCTTTTGCTTCTTCTTCATCTTCCTTATCTTTACTAAACGGATTTAATTTTTTCATAGGATCAAAATTACCAGCTTTATTTAGTAATTTGTTCCCCATTTTAGTTTTAGATAAGGCCTCAACGGCTTTCCCACCTGCAGGTCCAAGAGCAGCATTAGCCGCCATTTTAGCTGCCTCTTTTGCCATTTGTTGTTTTGCTTGTTGAGCTTGATTAGCTCCATTATCACCATTTTTACCTTTATTAGTCTGATTACCATTTAAAAGTGATTTTATATTTGGATTATATTTATTAAAGCCAAGAGGATTTCTCATAGATGGATTAGGTTTTGGTGATTGAAAATTAGATGAATGATTATTTGATGAAGCAGAAAAATTTCCTTGATTAGGAAATTCTTTTTCTGTATCTTCTATTTGGTTAAATTCATTTTGCTTATCATTCATATACATCACCACCAATTATTTTATAATCCGCCACCACTTCCGAAAGAATCTAATTCTTGTTCAGTAGCAATAATATTAATACGCATTCTCCGACTACCACATACAAACAAAGCTTCACCTTGATTATATCGTTTAATGCTTTCCTTCTCATTATCGTTTAAATCTATTAATTTAGATAAATCTTCAACAGCTTGTTTCTTTAAACCCATCACTAAATAATAAGATGCATTATCAAAAATAGCTTTACCTTGTGTAATAACAGATGGATCACTAAAATCTGATGGTTGTTGAGTTATAATGATAGTTCCTGTATTATATTTTCTAGCACGTCTTTGTATTTGACCTAAGAAATCAGCACCCAAAACGTTACTGCCCGAAATCAATACATGCGCTTCATCGACCGTTAAGACTGTATTCATATCTGGATTTAAAGTTAAACTCCATGCGTATTTTAATATATTAAAGAATAAAGCATTTCTTATATTTTTATCACTATTCATTAATTCTTTGATGTTAAATACAATGAAATTACTCTGTGGTTGGATTGTTGTATGACCATCGAAGTAATAACGTAACTCTTTTACCAACGGTCTTATTTTTAACTCTAATTTCTCCAAAACATCCTTTTCATGTGTCTTTTCAGGTATAGATAATAATTTGCCTTTAATTGTTGCATAAACATCTTTTAATGTAGGATAATCATTAGAATTTAATTTTGAAAAATCAGTTGTAAAATCGATTCCAAAACGACGATATGTGTCTTGAACAATTTCACTAAACATGTTGGTTGTATCTTCTTCTATACTAGGATCATAGTATTTGATAAAAGCTTTTATTGTCTGTAATGTCCTAGTTAAAACTGTATAACCTAGACCCTGCTTAATTTCATCTTCGTCAGCATCCATGACGATTTCCAACGGATTAACCATTCCAAATTCGCCACCTTTTCCTAAATCAATGAAATCACCACCATATAATTTGGCCATATCTTCTAATTCACCTTCAGGATCGATAACAACTATTTGAATATCATTTCTTATATGAGTCCTTAACAACAATTTAGCAGCAGTGGATTTACCTGAACCAGATGTTCCTAAAATAATCATGTTAGCATTATTACGATTATGTTCTTTTTTTATTTGATATAAAAATTGATTAAATAATATAACTCCACCAGAAAAATCTACACCAAGTAAGCATGATAACCCAGGATCTTTGATACTATCAAAGATAAATGGGAACATTGCTGCAATTGTCGGAGCTGGTATTGGTGTTCCTATGCGATCTTCAATCGATTGTTTAGGAAAGATTGGCAAGATTGATTTTAATACTCTTTCTTGCTCAAATCTAAGAGGAAAAGCACGCATTTCCAATGCTTCTAAATAACTCTTGACTTGTAGTTTTTTAGATGAAAGTTCTTCCTCTGAATCAGCAGTAACCATAACATGCATTTGAAAATCAAATATTTTTGATTGGGTACTTACTAATTGCGAGATAAAATACTCTAACGATTCGTAGTCCTGTCGAATTCTTTCTTGGATTGTTTTGTCGTTTTCTTCTTGATAACGCGCTTTCAAATCAGCAATTTCTTTGTTTAACATTCTTCTAATAACGTTAAATGGCAAAGGAATATGTTTAATTACTACTTTGACACCAGACATACTAGTTAAATTGGCTAAATACCCTGGTGAGATAAATTTTGGAAAAGATATAACTGATAAAATAGTTGCGTATTTATCACTGATAATAAAATCACTTGATCTAAATTCTAGCCCTTTAGGAGCTATTTGACTTTTTATATCCATTATCCTAGCACCGTCCCAAATGTCGTGGTTACTCCACCATTTAAAAAGTTATCCAAAATCATCCTTAAATCATCATTTGTTGTTTGATAAGCAACTAATCCAGCCCCTGCCAAAGTGTTTATTAAAGTTCTAATTCTTTTTTGAATAAGATCATCATTTTTTTCTTTAAAAAGTAAATAATATTCAGTATCAACGATATTGTTATTCATAAACATATTCCCTTTATTTATATCTTCCATAATCAATTTCCTTTTAACTGGACTGTTAACATTATTATATAAAAGTTCTAACTGCGACATATATATATTAATATCAACAGGTCTATCAGCCGCTATAATCCAAAATTCATAATCGATTGTATTATACACTGTTCTTAAATTAACAATAATACTATCTTGGGTTTGTTGATCTAGAATGAAAATATTTCTCGGCATTATTTTGACTCCAGTCACTTTTAAACCATTATCTAGTATAATGTAACCATTTTTTATTTCTTTAACAGGAATATTGTCATTAGTATAATTACTTGTTTTCTTCTTCGCCATGTGGAACACACCAACCTTTCC
Source organism: uncultured Bacilli bacterium (assembly GCA_944332645.1). Classification (GTDB taxonomy): domain Bacteria; phylum Bacillota_I; class Bacilli_A; order RF39; family UBA660; genus Faecisoma. The sequence goes on along the minus strand of CALVKK010000074.1, from coordinate 1,913 downwards.
ATTTAAACTTTCTTTGATTCATGAAAAACGATATTACCGAACTAAGTAAAGTTCGCATATTGTAATAATTAGGTACTGGCATTACTAAAAATCCAGTAATTAATGCAGGTAATAGGGCAATTATGGCATACATAATTTGCTCTACTGGTAATGCTAGTAATAAAATCAAAGACAATCCAACACCAATACCAAATAATATTAGATCAAATTTGGTAAATAAGCCAAATATTAACATTGATTTTTTGGTATTAGCTGGTATTAAATAACTGTTCATATAGTATCACACCCTTTTTATATATTTGCTACCTCGTAGGATTGCTTGGATTATTTTTGTTAAACTTTATAGCATCTTGAGTTTTAGCATCATCACTATAAGCCTTTCGCATAGTTTCATGTACCTTTTCTAATCCTTGTAAAGTCTTAGTAGCCTTGATATACTCAGAACTTAAATCCGCCAAATTACTAACATTATAAGTTGTACCATTAACAGTGGCTGTCCCACCTGCTCTTACTGCCTCAATCGCATTTGTATATTCTTTAGCAATTGCATCTTGTTTATCTACATTCATTAGCGATTTTATGAAAGCATCATTTTGGTATGCCATTTTATAAGCACTAGTATCATTACCATCAAAATTACTGAAACTCTTTCCTTTACTAGACAAAAGATCTCTTATTTGTTGGCCTTGTTGCCACTGGGTATTAATTGCTGCAAATTCATTTTTTCCTTCAATTCTAGTAGCATTTATTTTTTCTTTCTCCTTAGCGTACAATTTATGTGCTGTGTCTCCTTTATATTCCCCACCTGTCAAGCCTGAAGATGAAAGACGTCCCAACGCTTCGGTTTTTGTATAGTTCCATCTTTTTTGTGCATTACTGCTTACATTACCTAATGTTTTTTTACCAGAACTTTCTAATTTTTTAGAGTGAAGTGCCTTACCAGCTAATAATTTCGCACCGCCTCCAACTCCACTCAATGCTGCCCTACCAGCCATTAAGGCTGTTCCTCCTGCAACAGTAGCGCCAGCTGCTAAAGCCCCTCCAGCCAAAGGTACTTCACCTAATTTTTTCAATGGATTTAAAGTGAATTTGCCATCTAATTTCATACCTGTTAAATCTTCAAGTAGTTTAGGTAATTGTTTAGCAAATAGCAATGCTCCTAATATTATAAAGACTTTTACAAAGACATTAACATCTTTAGTTATACCAGTTACAGCATCAACGAATTGTAAATCTATTAACTGTGTAATAACAAAAACAGCAAAATAAATAGCTAACAATCTGATAAATAAATCTAAATAAGTACTCACACAAACTTTCACCCATTTATCAAACGTTTCTTTGCCTTTTTTTGGATCAATTCTAGACACAATAGGAATTGGAGCAATCATTCGCAAAAATCCCAATTTAACGCTACGAACAGCAACATCAAAGCAAAAAACAATTAGTAGTAATCCAACAGCTCCTCCGGCTAAAGTAGAAATAAAAGGCATATAACTCATCGTATATTCATCATTTTGATTCCTTACATTTACTAAATCTGAATTCATGTAAATAGAAATACTGCTAGTCGCGTAAGCAAATTGTAAGGTGTCTTTATAACTAGAAAAAGATTCATCATTACTAAATGCATTACTTTTACATGCCTCTTCATCATAATTTGGATAATTATTATTTGATCCAGTGATACCTGCTTCGATTCCTTCACATTCAGGATACAAATCATAATTTAAATGATAAAAAGCTTTGAATGTCTCATAAGCCATCGTATTCCCTGGATCAGTAACAATTTGTGTATTTACATCGGAAGTCGAAAAAATTTTACCCAAGATATTATCTCTTAAAATAATCCGTTGAATATCCATTGCTTGTGAGAAAATCCAAGGAGTAGCAATTAATAAAGTAAGTGTTAT
>CALVKK010000073.1 GCA_944332645.1 uncultured Bacilli bacterium | reverse complement strand
ATAAATTTATCTATTCCTAGTAGTAATAACGGAGCTAAAAAATACGCATCTAACCACATAATTTGAAAATAATTAGCTACGATATAAAAAGATAAGGCATATGAAGTTGAAAAAAGTAAAAGATGATTACTTTTAAAGTTGTAATTTAAATAGCTATACATAGTAGTACCGCATAAACCAATTTTAATAAAACATAATAACAAAAAGCAAATTTCGATATTTTCAGCACTAAAACAAGTAGTCAAAATGTTTAAAGGACTCATTAAATAATACGCTATTGTACTAACGAAAGGTGTACCAAATCCTACTTCAAAAGTATACAAAAAACTGGCATTCCCTTCAAAACATCTTTTTAAATAAAGCAGTAATTGTTGATATTGCAACTGCGAATCACTGATCAAAGATGAATAGTCTCCTAAAATAATATCGTTTAATAAAAAGCAAAAAAATAAAATTAATATTGGAATAATAAATGATAAACAATACTTCTTCATACTTTCCACCTTAACAATCATATCATTTAACTTTAAAAAAAACAAGAACATTAATTCTTGTTTTAGTTTAAATAATTAACTTGCTTTAGTTGGTTCTGCCCAAGTACCACTTGTCATCACAACTTTAAATCCATTACTTACAACAGTAATTCCTGTTACTCTACCATTCTCTAATGTTACACTACCATCAATAGACGCATTTGCTAAGTCAACCATTGCTTCAACATCACTTTGACTTAAACTATTAGAGCAAGCAGATGCACCACTAACTCCCATTTGTACTTGCATGTCTTTAATAGCACAATTATTATTAATACCACTAACAATTAAATTTGCTTCTGATTCGGCCGTACTTTTCTTTGCATCATTAACTACATTTGTAATGATTGGTGTAGCGATTAAAGCAATAATAGCTAAGATGATAATTACAGCTAACAATTCGATTAATGTAAAACCTCTTTTCACCCAAACTCACCACCTTACTTTTCCTACTATGCTCATTATATCTGATTTTTTCTACATAGTCAAGTATATTATGTCCGAATTTGAGTGAAATATGTTATAATGTGTAAATCAATCAACCTTATTATTTATTAATTCTAAATCGTGTTTGTCTTTTGTTAAACTAATTTTTTCGTTTTCAACTATATTTTTTGGTGCTTTAGCTAAATATCCTGGATTACTTAATAGTTTTTCTCTTCTAGCAATCGAGTTTATTAGCCTTTCTTTTTCTTTTAACAGTTTTTCTTTTTCTTCATCGGTTAATCTTCCATCATAGAATAATGATACTATTTCATTATTGAAATTAATATCAATTTTATTAAACTCACCATCATAACAAGTTAAAATACTATTGTTTTTTAATACTTTACTAATTAAATCTTTATTTTCTAAGATTATTTTATTATTTGTTACAATTAAATAATCTTTACCTAAATTATTTTCTAATTTAATTTTCCTTATTTTTTTAATTAAGTCAATCAGGTTATCTAAAGTATCATCTTCGAATACAAATTCTTTATTGTACTTAGGATAATCACTAATCATAATCGATTCATCATGTACTGGCAACATTAAATATATTTCCTCTGTTACATAAGGCATAAACGGATGTAATAATTTTAAAATATTAGTCAAAACAATTAATAACACGGTTTTAGTTGTATCGTTCATATTAATTTTAGCTAACTCAATGTACCAGTCGCAAAAATCATCCCAAACAAAACTATATAACTCTTTACCAACAACATTAAATTCATATTTGTCCATATGTTTAATAACATTACTAATTAAGCTATTCATTTTGTTTAAAATCCATTTATCGCTAATCGATAAATTATCTATACTATAATTAAAAGTTTCAATATTCATTAAAACAAAACGAGAAGCATTCCATAATTTATTGATAAAATTCCAAGTCGCTTTAACTTTTTCTTCATCATATCTTAAATCAGTTCCGCTAGCTGCAGTAGTCGATAAGAAAAATCTTAATGAATCACATCCATATTCTTTAATAACATCCATAGGATCTATACCATTACCTAACGATTTGCTCATTTTTCTTCCTATTTTATCCCTAATCAATCCATGAATCAAACAATCTTTAAATGGTCTCTTATCAGTAAAATGCAACCCTTGAAAAGTCATTCGATTAACCCAAAATGGAATAATATCATATGCTGTCACTAAACAATCATTAGGATAATAACGGTTTAATAATTCACTATCATTAGGCCAGCCTAAAGTACTAAATGGCCATAAAGCACTTGAAAACCAAGTATCCAAAACATCGCTTTCTTGAATCCAATCATCACCAGGCGCCTCATATCCAACATATACTTCATCATCTTTATACCAGGCTGGAATTTGATGACCCCACCATAACTGTCTTGAAATACACCAGTCATAAGTTATTTCCATCCAGTGATTCATAATCTTTTCATATCTCCCTGGTATAAAATTAACTTTAGTCTTTTTATTTTTTTGGTTTTCTAAAACTCGATCAGCTAAAGGGCGCATTTTAACAAACCATTGTTTAGATAAATATGGTTCAACCATAACGTCAGTTCTTTCTGAATGACCAACGGCATGAGTTATTTCTTCAACTTTAATTAATAAATCTTCTTTCTTTAAATCTTCAACTAATTGTTTACGACATTCAAAGCGATCTAACCCATTATATTTAAAAGCATTTTCATTCATTGTCCCATTAGGATTGATGACGATTATTCTTTCTAAATTATGCCTATTTCCAACTTCAAAATCATTAGGATCATGAGCAGGCGTTATTTTAACTACGCCAGTCCCAAACTCTGGATCGGCATGATTATCAGCAACAATCGGAATTTTCTTATTAGCAACAGGTAAAATAACATTTTTACCGATATATTTTTGATATCTTTCATCGTTAGGATTAACAGCTACAGCTGTATCACCAAATAATGTTTCTGGTCTAGTTGTAGCAACTTCTAAATATTCATCACTATTTTCAATATAATATTTAATATGGTAAAATGCTCCTGGAACATCTTTATAAATAACTTCTTCATTTGATAATGCAGTCATTGCTTTTGGATCCCAATTAATAATCCGTTCTCCACGATAAATTAAACCTTCTTTGTATAAATCAATAAAAACTTTCTTAACAGCATGAGATAAACCTTCATCTAAAGTAAATCTTTCTTTAGTATAATCTAATGATAAGCCTAATTTAGCCCATTGTTCATGAATATTATTAGCATAATCTTCCTTCCATTGCCAAGCATATTTAAGCCATTCCTCACGCTTCAAACTACGAGGATCCATTCCTAAATTTCTTAGTTTAGCGTCGACTTTAGCTTGTGTAGCAATTCCAGCATGATCCATTCCTGGCAACCATAACGTATCATATCCTTGCATTCTTTTATAACGGATAATAATATCTTGTAATGTTGTATCCCAAGCGTGACCCAAGTGTAATTTACCTGTAACATTAGGTGGTGGGATAACAATACAATAAGGTTTTTTGGTTACATCACCACTAGTAAAATAACCTTTATCTTTCCAATTTTCATATTTGTTTTTTTCAACCTCTAAATGATTATATTTAGTATCTAACATAAAATCCCTCCTAAATTAAAAAATCACATCCTCATAAGGACGTGATTATTACGTGGTACCACCTTAATTTATAGACAAAGTCTACCTTAAAAGACTATAACGCGTCACCTTTCGCTCCGAAGACTACTTCATTAAAGATTATTAAATGTTTTCACCAACCACATTCTCTCTTCAAATAATTACTTTAACTACTCCTTCTCCTTCACCGCTAGTAATATAATAACATATTTTTTTAATTCAAACAATATTTAAATTTGAATTACGAATTTTTTTCATTTTTATGATCGATAAGATTATCAAAATAACTCCTAGAATGTAATTTTGATAAAAATTATATGAATATAGGATTATGCTTTCTCCAAAAGCTTTAAATCCGTAAAAATTGCCACAAAAGCATAGACCAGCAAAACCACTGATGGCATAATAAATCCCTAAAACTAAAGCAATAATAAACGGAAGAATACCTAAGATCAATAAAATTATCCAAAACAATTTTTGATTATTTTTAGAAAAATATATAACGCCAAGTGATAATACTAAAAACAATATAAAAAATGTTATTAATCTAGATAATACGAACGGTGCGAAATCATCACCAATATGATACCAATTTGTTATTTCAAAAAATGCCAGTGTTATAACAAGTACTAAAATTATTACAACTATATTAAACAATACTTTTTTCATAAATTTCACCTATTATTTTTTTTCGATTTAATTATAATAACAAAACAAATACTATAATTATTCTATATTATTGAAAAATGAAAGAAACAATACGTCTTTCATTTGTTAAATCTAACTATGAATATCGAAACAGTATTTAAACTGTTAACTTATTCAAATTATTAATAAAATTTTTACTTTTAAGATATAGACCAGTATAACGATCATAGTATTCATTTAAAAAGCTATTTATTTCATTTTTAGCTTCTTTACTAACCTCTAGTTTCGTTATTTTTGATATATCGACATAATAATACATTCTAATTAATTTAATTGTTTTATCGCTTACTATTTTTTCATTAGAATAACATTTACTGCAAACAAAACCACCCACATCACTTGATAAGGTTTTAATTGAAGTACTACCACATTTGCAACAACTATCAATCACCGGCATAACACCTAGATAATCCAAGTATTTAAGTTCTAAAATGTTCATAATAACTAAAGGATCATAATCTTCATTGATTTTGGTTAATGCACTAATTAATAAATCAAATATTTCAAATTTTAAACTATGTTTAATTACTTGTCCGGTTAATTCTAAAAGATAAGTTGCATAACTTATTTTGGTAATATCTTTATTGATACTTTTAAAATTATCAATAATATCGACGTTAGATCAAA
>CALVKK010000072.1 GCA_944332645.1 uncultured Bacilli bacterium | reverse complement strand
CGCTAATTTAAATTTAAATAAATTAAATAATAAAAATGTTGATACACTCGCTTTAGCACGTATTTATTTACCTCAAATGTATAATTATAAATTAGAAACATTAAAAAATTATTTTAATATTAATCAAGTTTCACATCGTGCAATAGGAGATTGTTATACAACTAACCAAGTATACCAAGAATGCAAAAAAAGAGCTACTATTTATAACTAAAAAGCTTATTCAAACGAATAAGCTTTTATTCTACTTCAACTGTTTTTAACCATTTTTCAAATTTTGGAAAATATTCATTCTTATTTTTTTCTTCACAAAACAGATTAATGATCCAAAAAGCGTTGCTACCCTTAGTCACTGCTGTCATGTATGAGTAGTTTTTATCATTAATTGTGCTATCATAAGTATAATACATAATTTTATCATTTAATTGTTGATATTCATTGTTTTTATTATTAACATAAGAAACTAATTCTGCATATTCTTCTAATGAACTATTACTATCAATATCAAGTGTAGCTAAATCTTCAAATGATTCTTTAATGCCAGTTATTCCTGCGTTTTGACTTTCATAATAAAAAGTAGCTGAAACATAATCTCTTTTATTGAAACCATCGTCCATAGTGATTGTAAAACCGCTATCAGTATAAGTTTTTTCTTCAACATTTCTATCAAATATTGAGGTTCCAATCCATGAACCAATACCAAAACAAACAATAAGGCAAATAACTTCAACGATTACTTTAACAACATTTTTTTTCATAAATCCTCCTTGTTATAATTATACCTTAAATTATTCATTATTACTAGATTTTAATCCTAATTTACCTTTAAAAACTTTATATAAGGCTTCTGAACCGATTATCACAATAAAACCACACCACAAGGAATTTATTATTCCTAAACTAGTAAATGATAAAGAAAAAAGTGTTCCAGTGATAAATTCTAAAACAATAAAGATAAAACAATTAGTGATTTTAAAATTTTGTTTAATATACTGGATAGTTTGGGTTGCAATAACACTAGCTAAAGAAGCAGTCGATAAAATATTCATCAATATATTTATGTTCATAAATTTGTTATCCTTTCCTAAATTTAATTTATATTATGAATTAACATTTTTATTGATTATATTTTAAACTAGAAGTTATTAAAATAAGTTTAATATATTTACTTTTCAAGCTTTTTTAGTTATAATGATAGTGGTGTTAAGATATGCAGGAAAGACTAAAATGGTTACTTAAAGACAATTTAGAAATCATTCAAAATAAAACAGTGTTGATTATTGGTTTAGGTGGCGTAGGAAGTTACGCTTTAGAAACATTAGTTAGAACTTTTTTTAATCATTTAATTATTGTCGATGGTGATAAGATTGATATTTCCAATTTAAATCGACAACTGATGACAAATATTGATAATATTGGTCAATTCAAAACGGAAGTTTGGTTAGAACGAATTAAGAAAATTAATCCTGATTGTCAAGTTGAAATAATAAATAAATTTATCGATAAAGACAATTTAGAGATTTTATTTCAGACTAAAATTGACTATGTTATCGACGCTTGTGATACAGTTGAAACTAAAAAAGAAATAATTAAATATTGTTTAAATAATAAAATCAAGTTCATTTCAGTTATGGGAATGGCCAATCGTTTTGATGCATCCAAAGTGAAGTTTTGTTATTTAGATAAAACAAACTATGATCCTTTAGCAAAAAAAATGCGAGCTTTATTAAAAAAAGAAAACATTAAAGGAAAAGTACCTGTCATATATAGTGATGAAGCCCCTGTAAAAAGCAATAATCTCGGTTCAATCGCTTATGTACCAGCATTAGCTGGTTTATTATGTACCAATTATGTTGTTAACGATATTTTAAAAGGAGTAAAGAATGAATAAAGAATTAAAAGGCATTATAAATAAATTAAGTGGCAATATATTAGGAATTGGATTAGATGATGATTTAATTAAATTAATTAAAAAAAACGATAAGATAACAGAATGCAATCTATTAGACTCGTTCGTTAAAAGTCGTTTTGGTAAAGGAAATAGCGCATGTATTAGAATAAAAAAAATAAGAGCAACTTTCAAAAGAAAAAAAGTCGATTACATTATTTGTAATTATGAAACAATCAGTAAATATTTAGATACTTTTGTTAAAGATAGCGTTTATATTAATAAAAATAAATTATATTTTTTTGGTAAAGTAGATATTGAACTTTTAAAAAAGAGGTATAGTCGCTATAAGACAAATATTACTGAAAAAAAGTATCATAATAGTTACATTTTAGTAATTGATAATAGCGAGGCTGTTAACAGCCCTTTTAAAGATATATATTATCGATTGATTGATTTTAAAGATAAATTAATTGAAATCATCGGCGATATATTGATGAATTAGGAGGATGTATGAAAAAAGGTTTTACATTAGCTGAGTTGTTAGGCGTTTTAGTTATATTAGGAGCAATTCTTTTAATTGCTATTCCTGTTGTCGATCAGACAATTAAAAGTGGTAAAGAAGATTTATACCAAGAACAAATCGATAGTATAAAAACTTCATTACAACTATGGATGTCTAATAATCAAAAGCCTGATGTTGGTGAAAAGATTGTTTTAAGTTTAAGTCAACTAAAAGAATCTGATGCGGTCGCTTTAGACATAACTAATCCTAAAACTAATGAGTTATTTCCTAATGATATGATATTAGAAATAAGTAATAATAATGGTATTATTGAATATGAAGTTGATGTTACAGGTAATAATAAAGAAGATTATACATTATTGCCTAGTATTTCGCTAAATGGTAATGTTTTAGAATATGTTGAAGTTGATAGTACTAATGTTACAACTTATGATGATTCTGGAGTTATTGTTAAGGATAGTTCTGGCAATGTAATATCGACAGTTAGTCAATCCACCACGCCGACTTTTGATATAACAAAAAGGGGAATATATTTAAGAAAATACACAGCGACTTTTAATGGTTATACTAATGTTGCTTACCGGACGATTATTGTAAGAGACACAACAGGGCCAGAAATTGGTTTTGTAGGAAGTCTTACATTAACATATGAAGAATCTAGAACTTATGATTATGATAATGATATTGTCGTCACTGATAATAGTGGTGAAAATGTGACTGTTACAGTTGAACATAATATTAGTCCTTTAGTGGGGGATTATACGATTGAATACATTGCTACTGATTCTTCTGGCAATGTTACCACTAAATCAAGAAAAGTAACGATTACAGAATAAAGGAGTAATATATGTACTTAAAAGCAATCAAAGCCCATGGCTTTAAATCATTTGCCGATAAAACTTTAATCGAATTAGATAATAAAATAACTGGTATTGTTGGGCCAAATGGAAGTGGTAAAAGTAATGTTGTCGATGCCATTCGTTGGGTATTAGGTGAACAATCAGTTAAATCTTTAAGAGGCGATGGTAACATGACAGATGTCATCTTTTCTGGAAGTAAATCAAGAGAAGGATCGAATGTTGCCTCAGTTACTTTAATTTTTGATAATTCTGACAAGTTTTTTCCATTTGAATATAATGAAGTGGCTATTAAAAGACGAGTATATAAAGATGGAACTAATGAATATTTTTTAAATAATGAGAAGGTAAGATTAAAAGATATTACCAATGTTTTGTTAGATAGTGGGATTGCTAAAGAAAGCTTTAATATAATTTCTCAAGGAAAAATAGAGGAAATACTTTCTAATAAACCTGACGAGAGAAGAATTATATTTGAAGAAGCCTCTGGTGTTTTAAAATACAAACGAAGAAAAGAAGAAGCATTAAGAAAATTAGAAAAAACACATCTTAATATGAATAGGGTCAACGATATAATAAACGAATTAGAAACAAGAATTAATCCATTAAAAGAAGAAAAAGAAAAAGCATTAAAGTATCGTGATCTTAGCGATGAATTAAAGGCTATTGAAATAGCTTTAATAGCTAATGATATTACTAAGTTTAATTTTAACTATCAGCAAAACAAAAATAAAATCGATGTTTTACAGTTAGAAATTTCAAAATTAAGTACTAATAGTACAGTGGGCGAAGCTAAAATTGAACAATATAAACAGAATATACAAGAATTAGAATTAAAAATTAGAGGGTTACAAGAGCAATTAATTACGTTAACTAGTTCTGTTGAAAAAATAAATAGTCGTAAAGCAATAATTTTAGAACGACAAAAGTATAATGTCGCTGATAGTAAAATTCATGACAATTTAATTTCTTTAAAAGAAAAAGAATTTAAAATAAATAGTGAAATAAATAATCTCAGAAATGAAATTAAAAACAGTGAAGATAATATCATAGCGATATCTTTAAAATTGGACGCTGAAATGGCAAAATTAAATACGGTAAGGCAAACTAAAAATAACTTGGAAAATGAAATAAATGTAAATCGACGCAACGAAAATAATTTGGCTCTAAAAATTGAAACTTTAAGATACAGTATTGAAAACAATAGCAGTTTACCCATGGCAGTTAAGAAAGTTCTTGAAAATCCTAAATTAAGAGGAATTCATAACATTGTAGGCAATGTTTTTGAAGTTGATGAAAAGAATTCTTTAGCTATTTCAGTTGCTTTGGGTTCAAGTTCAACTAATGTTGTTGTGGATAATGAAAATATGGCAAAAGAGGCAATTAAGTACCTAAAAGATAACAATTATGGCAGAGCGACTTTTTTACCACTTAATATAATAAAACCTAAATCTGTTGATTCTACTACAATTCATATAATTAAAAATATGACTGGTTATATCGATATTGCTAGCAATTTGATTAAGTACGATCCAAAATATCAAGATATTATTTTAAATTTATTAGGAAACGTCATTGTTATCGATACTATCGATAATGCAAATATAATAGCTAAAGCAATCAATTATAAATATCGACTTGTTACTTTAAGTGGAGAGTTAATTCATGTTGGTGGTTCTGTTACCGGTGGATCGGTTGCTAAAGCTAGAAATATTATTTTAG
>CALVKK010000071.1 GCA_944332645.1 uncultured Bacilli bacterium | reverse complement strand
GAATACCGTGAGAATCTAGTCGATGAAGATATCGAATTAAGTGGTCGAACAGGTGGTAAAAGAAAAGCATTAAATAATGGAATATTTAAAGCAGATGATATATATTAACTATTGATAATTTCAATGGTTTTTAATAATATAAAAAATAGAAAATCATCTTTTTTTTTGCTATAATTATAGGTGGTGACAGATATGGATTTATATATAAAAGGTAATTATCGAAAAACTATTTTTTCCTCTGATAAAGGTTACGTCATCGGTCTTTTTAAGGTTAGAGAAACAAATGATGAACAAATTAAAATGTATGTTAATAAAACGATTACATTTACTGGTTATTTTCATGATTTAAACGAGGATGATGTTTATTGTTTTTATGGTGAAAGTGTCGATCACCCCAAGTATGGGATTCAATTTCAAGTAACTAATTATGAACGTTTAAAACCTGAGGATGAGGATGGTTTAATTGCTTTTTTATCAAGTGATTTGTTTAAAGGTGTCGGTCCATCTTTAGCTAAATCGATAGTAGATACTTTAGGTAAAAATGTTTTAGATGAGATTTTAAAAGATGAGAGTTGCCTTTTGTTAGTGCCTAAAATGAGTTCAAAAAAAGCACATAAAATATATGAAGTATTATCTAAGTATGAAGAAAGTCATAAAGTAATTGTCTATTTGACCGATTTAGGTTTTAATATGAAAGATTCTTTAGATATTTATAATACCTATCGTAAAGAAACTATTAGAAATGTTGAACATAATCCTTATCGCTTAGTTGAAGACCTTGAAATATCTTTTCCTAAAGTTGATGAAATTGCTTTAAAATTTGCAGTTCCTATTGATGATGAGAGAAGAATTAAGGCTTGTATTGTTTATATAATGAAAAAAATTATTTATACTAATAGTGATACTTATCTTAATCGAAATGAAATTTTAGAAGGTGTTATTAATTATTTGAACTTTGATTTAAATACTGAAGATTTTGAGTTATATTTAAAAGAATTACAAAATGAAGATAAAATTGTTTTATTTGATGAGAAATATTACTTAAAAGATATGTATGATGCAGAAATGACTATTGTCGATTTTTTGAGATATTTAACGACAACCAAGTCAACTAAAATGGATTTAAGTAAAAGAATAAAAAATTTAGAAAGTGTTAACAATATTCAATATAATGATCAGCAAAAAGAAGCTATTGATAAAGCTTTGGGGAACAATATTACTATTATAACTGGTGGCCCTGGAACAGGTAAAACGACAATTATCAAAGCTATTTGTGAATTGTATATGCAAATTTATAACTTGAATTATGATGAAGCGGTTGCTAGAATTGCTTTATTAGCTCCAACTGGACGTGCTAGCAAAAGAATGAGTGAGTCGACTTTATTTCCTGCTAGTACGATTCATCGATTTTTAAAATGGAATAAAGAAACTAATGAGTTTTCTGTCAATGAATATAATAAAGATCTTCATCATTTAATTATTGTTGACGAAGTGAGCATGATTGATTTAAATTTGTTGAGTAGTCTTTTAAAAGGTCTAACTAAAAATATTAAACTAGTTTTGGTTGGTGATCATAATCAACTTCCATCTGTTGCCCCTGGTAATGTATTAAAAGATTTAATTGAAAGTGAATTGATTGATACAGTATATTTAAATACTTTGTATCGTCAAGATGAAAATTCATATATTACTACTTTAGCCCATGAAATTAAAAATAATTCTTTAAGTGAAAATTTTTTAGAAATGAAAAGCGATTATACTTTTTTAAGGTGTAATGAATTCATGATAAAAGAAGTTTTAAGAAACTTATGTTGTCAATTAATTGATAAAGGTTACGATTATAAAAGAGTTCAAATTATGGCACCAATATATAAAGGAACCAATGGGATTGATAATTTAAACAAAGAGTTGCAAAAAATTTTTAATCCGCCTAGTGATAGTAAGAATGAAATAAAATATGGTGATGTAATCTATCGCGAAAATGATAAAATTTTGCAGTTAGTAAATATGCCAGATGATAATGTTTATAATGGTGATATTGGGGTTATTAAAAACATTTTAAAAATTGATCGAAAAACATTTATTTATATTGATTTTGATGGCAATTTAGTTAAATATGAAAGTAAAGATTTAAATAAAATAACTCATGGTTTTATCATTTCTATCCATAAATCACAAGGTAGCGAATTTGAATTGGTAGTGTTGCCGATTTGTAATAGTTATCGAAGGATGTTATATCGTAAGCTGATTTATACAGGTGTAACAAGAGCTAAAAAAAAGTTGATTTTAATTGGTGAGGCAAACGCTTTTGTTTATGCAATCAATAACAATATCGAACGAGAAAGAAAAACTAATTTAAAAGAGCAACTGCTGAATAATATTTTAAATAAAGGTTAAACTAATGTTGTATGTTTATACATACCTTCATTTTTTCTTTTCAAACGAGGTGATTTTTATGATAAAGAATATAGCTAAAAGTATGTTGTTTATGGGAATCGGTATTGGTGCAACGATAATGTACCAAAAGTATAGTAAACCAGTCATGAAAGAAATGGAAAAAATCGCTAATAAGGCGATGAAAAAAATTGATAAAGAATTAGAAGAAATGATGTAATAAAAACTTCCTAAATGGAAGTTTTTATAAGTTATATTTGTATACCAATTTATATGTTATCTTATATTTTTAAAATAATTGTAATTTATAGATTTATAATATATAATTAAACTAGGTGAGTAAAATGAAAGTCATGTTTAAATTGACCGTTAAAAATCTATTTAAAAACAAGAAAAACTTTATTTTGTGTTTTATTAGTGTTTTGTTATCTTGTATTTTATTATTTTCTGTTGGACTAACTGTTTCGACAATTAGACAAAATCAGATTAATAGTAATATTGATCTATATGGCGATTATCATGCTATTATCTATAATACAAACCTTGAAGAAAAAAATATATTAAACGATGAAAGAGTTTTAAAATATTTTTATGTTTTTCAGATAAAAGACAATTTATATAGTATTAGTGATAATTTTAATTTAGATTTAAATTTAAAAGGTAATATGCCAACTAATAATAATGAAGTAATTGTTAGTTCCACTATGGCCGTAAAAAACGATTTAAAAGTAGGATCCAGTTTAGATATTAATGATAAGACTTATCAAGTAGTTGGTATATATGAAAAAGAATACTTATATAATATAAATTTAACTGATTTGATTTTTACTAAAGAAGAAGAGTCTAACAATAACTCTTTATATTTTGTTTATTTAAAATCATACAAAAATATTTATAATAATTTAAGAGATATTGCTAATAATTTTAATGATTCAAAAATTTATTTAAATCATTCAGTATTATATTATTATGCTGGTACTGACCCATTAAACCTTGATTCAAGTAATAATACAATGGCTGTTTATTTTTTACTAACGATGTTTCTTTGTTTAATTTTAGCTTTTATCGTCTTTTTTATAATTTATAATGCTTTCTCAATATCAGTTAATGAAAAGAAAAAAAGTTATGCAATGTATAAAAGTATTGGTGCTAGTCCTAAACAAATCCTATTTTCGGTGTTTTTAGAAGCTTTAATAATTTTAGGTATTTCTATTCCTTTGGGATTTTTATTAAGTCTAGGATTTGTTTATTTAATATTGTCGATAATCAACAATATGTTATCAGGTATTATCGCTCATGTTTATACAATAGAAGTTTATCCGATTTTTATAATTGTTTCTTTAGTATTTATTTTAATTAGTACGTTATTTGCAACATTATCAGTCGCTAGAGTGGCAAGATCTATTAATATAATTGAAGAAGTTAGGCAAACTAAACATTTTAAATATAAAAAAGAAAATAGACTTGTTAAAAAAATATTTGGCATTACTGGATCTATATCAGCTAAAAGTGTGACTAGAGATCGAGCTAAATATCGGATAACTACTATTTCAATAGTAATTGGAATCATCTTATTTTTAACCACGTCTTCTTTGTTAAACTTGTTGTTACATTTTATTGAAATCTCACCATATGAAAAATATATTAAGTTACAAATCTTAAAAGATGATTATCACATAATAGATCAAATTACTAATTTATCTAGCGTTGATGATTATATTTACTTAGATGGTGAATTTTATTTATTTGAAACGGACAATCAAGTTTATAACATCAGCAATAATTATTTAAGTGTTTCTTATATTGATTCTCAAAGTTATCAAAGTTTAGAAAAACATTTTAATATTACCAACGGCTTGCCAATGATAATAGGCAATGTTATTAATCAAGATGGTAATAAATTAATAGTTAAACCGTTCTTTGAAGATGGAATGGTTAATTTAAAATTATATAATATAGATAATAATTACGTAACTGAATATCAGGCTAACGTTATCAAAGATTATGGTAATTTAAGTAAATTTGGTGATAGTTTTACTTTTAATATGCTTCCTACTTTAATTTTAGAAATCAAAGATATGGATATGGATTATATTGATTTATATATTGTTAGTCATAATTATCTAGAGTTTGATAAAGAAGTACAAACGATTATAAAGGACTATCCTAACATATATTATAATAATAACTTAGTTACAATGCATAATGATATAATTACTATTGATTGTATCAAGTTAGTTATTTATATGGTTTTAGGATTAATAGTGTTTATAACTGTTGTAAGTATTATTGGAGCTATTAGTTCAAATTTAAATTTAAGAAGAAAAGAATTTGCGGTCTTAAAGAGTTTGGGATTATCTAATAGAGGATTTAATAAAATGATTTTTTATGAAAGTTTAATGCTAAGTTTAAAATCATTATTATTTGGACTATTAATATTTATATTAATAGCTGTAATATTTATCAGGATTACGATACTTGATAAAACAACTTTTGATAGTTTACTTGATATTCCTTTAAATATTTTTGTTTCACCTTTATTAATTTGTATTTTAGGCGTAATTATCATCAATTATTTGTCATTTCTAATTGCTACTAGAAAAATAAGAAATGATAACATTGTCGATGTCATCAAAATGTATTAAAAACAATTAAAAACTAGAATTAAACTTGAAGTTGTAAGATAAATGTAGACATAAAAAAACTGTCTACATTTTTTGTTATAATAAAATTGGAGGTAAATATGAC
>CALVKK010000070.1 GCA_944332645.1 uncultured Bacilli bacterium | reverse complement strand
AAGCACTATTTCAACAACAAATGATTGATTATTTTTAATAATTTTTGCCTTTAAATTGTTAATGATTTCCTCTTTGTTAATCTCGATATTGACACTGATAACTTTTTCGTTTTCAGCACGATTGATAGCTAAAATACGATGAGGTTTAATCTCTTTGATTTTTTCTTGATAATCATAATACATCTCATATGTTTTATTTTCATCATCAGCATCTTTTTTTAATTTTGTAATAATTATCCCGTTACGATAAGTATAATTTCTGATCCACTTACGATAAGACGCATTATCACTTATCCATTCGGCGATAATGTATTTGGCACCTTGAATGGCATCAGCAACAATTTTAATTTTATCATTTAAGTAAGCTTTAGCTATAGTTTCAATATCACTTTTAACTGGAAAAGACATAATTATTTTAGCTAGTGGCTCTAGCCCATTATTAATGGCATCAGTTGCTTTAGTTTTTTTCTTCTCCTTATATGGTCGATATAAATCTTCAACTTCAATTAATTTATTAGCATTTAAAATATGATTTTTTAATTCATCGGTTAACAATCCCTTTTCATCGATTAGCCTAATAACATCTTCTTTTCTTTTTAATAAATTTACTTGATATTCATAGATATCACTTATTTTTCTTATTTGTTCTTCGTCTAAAGCACCGGTTGCTTCTTTACGATATCGGGCAATAAAAGGTATCGTATTACCATCTTTTAATAACTTTAAAACAGCCTCAACTTGATTATTTTTTATATTTAATTCTAAACTAGTATTTTTTATAATATCTTGATTCATTATTTAACCTTCCTTACCTATAAATTATATCACACTTAAATTAAAATAGAAAGCATTGAAAAAACGATCTTTCGATTACTAGTTCTATAGTGTTGGTTAAAAAATACCGACACTGTTTTCATAACTTGTATATGTTAAATTTTCATTTTTATCATTATCAACATCATAACTACCATAGCCCCAATCTTTTTCATTATTTTTTCCCATTTTCAAAATCACCCTTCAATAATGACATATCCCATTTATATTCTACTTTTCCATCTTCATAAAATATAAATTTATCTTTTCCAACAATATTAAATAATTTTTCAAAATTATTTAATATTGCATTTGACCTTGAAATTTTATCTTTATCACTTAAATTATTATTGTCCCTATCTTGTCGCAAATTATGTATATCATCATATATCTGATATAAAAGTGGTAATTCTTCACCTGTGTTATCCTCATAATCCTCAAATACAAGTTGTAAATTAAGTATTTTTGACATATTCTCATTAAATAAAGTGTCAATATCTTCCATAAAATCTCCTTTCACTAAATTAAATTTTTAATATAAATTTAATTTTATACAAAAATATTTGCTTTATTAATAGATAGAATACCATGTTTTCCCTTTTAAATCAATAAAATTTTACTACTTTTATCGTACATTCCATTATATTTTATCTGTATTATTAGTGATTATTTTTAACATATTAAATTCTACAATGTTTTTACATATTAGTTAACAAAAAGTATTATGTTTGGTTTATGTTGATATTTAAAACACAAAAAAGATTGTAGCTTATTACAATCTTTTTAGTTAATTTATGGTATTAAATATCTTATTTATAAACTGTTATAACTGGACGAAGACCAAAATCTTCTTTGCTAACATCATTAGTTTCTAACTTGCCTTCTTCTAAAACTCCCCAAGCATAAAATGACATTGATCTACTAGCACTACTTAGCCAATAACCATTGACAAGTTCACTTTCCAAATTTTCTAATAACCAACTAGGGACCACATTATCTTCACATACTGCAGCAATTTGCGTATATGAAGGCAAAGTTGCCCTCATTGATTCATATATATCACTATACACTTTATTACTGTTATCATCAGCAATCTTATAATTTCTAATGGCAATATTAGTCCAATCATCAGTATGATTTTTTAAACTAGTAACCAAATCAACAGGACCTTCTAGATTATCAGATGGTGCCCAGATAACTCCATTACTGATATTTCCACTTAAAATCAAATTTACTTTTTCCCCATCATCCGCTAAAACATAAAATTTATAAACTTCAAAATCATTAACTTGGATGGCTAAAGGGGTACCTACTTCACATATTCCTTCATTAACACAAGGATCTATTTCGGTAATTTCTAAGTTCAAATCGATCGTCGCTAAAGTTGATAATAAATTACCTTTTTCAATAATTATAGTTTCATTCTTTATCTTTTCATACAGATCTCTATAATCAGCTTCTTCTAAATTATATAACTGTCCATTATAAAAGTAATATTTAACACCATCGATTACACAACCATGTAAAAGAAATTTTTTATCATTAGAATAATAAACCTCATCACACGACAAACTTATATCACTGTTTTCTTCTATCCATTCTTTTGCAATATTGGTACTTTCAAATGGATAATTTTTAGTAATGATGTCTGACTGTAATTTTGCCGAATAGACAATCAGATCATTTTTAATTTGATCTTCTAATTTTACATCATTATTCCTTATAAAAAAATACGCACCAACACCTATTATTGTAATTAGTAAGACAATTATAATATATTTTTTCATTTTAATGCCTACTTTCTTTATATCTTTCTTGACATTCCGAAATAAGCTCTAGAGCACTTTGTTTGTCATGATAATCATAGACCTTAACTTCGATATTTTGTAATTCTTTATAGTTTTGAAAGAAATTTTTAATTTCATCTAAAGTAAATTGTGACAAGTCACTTAAAGTATTAACATCATTGTATCGTGGATCAACAGCAACTACCGATATCAATTTATAATCTTCATGACCGTTATCAACAACAGACAAATAACCAATCACTCTAGCTGGAACAATACATCCTGGAAAAGTCGGTTCGCTTGATATAACCAAAATATCTAAAGGATCGCCATCTTTAGCTAAAGTGTTTTCAATATAACCATACTCCGCTGGATAAGTCATCGCCGAATATAAAACTCGGTCTAATTTAATACGATTAGTCTTTTCGTCGATTTCAAATTTATTTTTTGTTCGTAGTGGTATTTCGATGATTGCATCAACAATATTATTCATTGCTAACCTCCTTAAAATTTTTGATAAATTCTCGATATGCTTTAATTTCAATTTTTAAATCATATTTTAATTTCTTATTAGTAAAACTATTTAAAAAATATTGAAGAAATTCTGGATTACGGACTAAAATAGGGCCTAAAATATAAGTGCCGTAAAAATTGTGATATTTTATTCCTTCGTTTTCAAAAAGAGGATATTCTAAGCGATCAAGACAACTATTATTATTGATAAAACCTAGAATTTTATTTTTAGTTATCTTACTGTCGATATATATTTCTTCCATTTTTCTTTTTTCTTGTCTAACGATGAAATCTAACACATTTAATCCTCGATACTCTTTGTCAGCGATTATTTTTTTGCCAAACATATCGACACTGTTACCTGTAACTAAGATAACTTTATCATTCTCAATATATTTAACAATATCTTTTTTATATTTCAGAAGATGTTGTAAAGCTATCTTCTGATTTTCTTCAGTTCCACTTCCAATATAAACTAAATCATAAGAATCAAAATCTAAATTATCATCTAAAGATAAATAAATTATTTCATGTTTTATTTTATTATATTTTAAAACATGATCAATAATTTTTATATTACCAGATTCACCATATAGATTAAGAAAGTCGTAGTATAAATAAGCTATTTTCATAACATTCCTCTTTCTTTTAAACTGTCAATATATAGATAATTTAAGTCAAAATATAAAACACAATATAAGTCACCTTTAGCATGTTGTAAACAATAGTCAAAAGATTTTTTATAGTCTAAACAATATAATATTTTCTTGGTATCTATACCAGCAAGTTTTAATCTTACTGCCAAATCATAAGCAAAAGGCCCTATTAAAATAATCTGTTGAATACTCTTATTATTTAAAAGTTCAAAGTTGATATCATATAACCAAGAAATATCTTTTAAATCGTAGCGTCCACTTATTCTTGTGAATCCGATTGCAACTGTTTTGCTTCCCTTCTTGCTATTGATATACTCTAACGATTGATTATAAGATAAAGGCGTCTCATTTTTACTCAAAAGAAGCGTTCCTTTATGATTTTTAAAAGTAAATTCATTTAATCTTTTCACTTTTAATGATAACTTATTTAAAGAAGATACTATTTTTGAACGTTCAATATTTTCTAAACGACAAACTGTATAACAAGCTAACAGATTGTAAACATTATATAAAGCATCATTGTTTAACTGAATATGACTATCATCTACTTCAAATCCTCCTTTTGTTAAATTTGCTTCAAAATCACAATTAGGACGATTGTAATCATTGTTAAGACAATGATAATAACCTAGATTACCATAGTTGAAGTAATCAAAAATCAATTTTTTATGGCAGATTGGACAATAAGATAAATCTAAAGTCTCGATTTTGTTTTTTTTAGTTGAATACTTATTTTCTTTTAAACCATAATAAGTAATTTTATTCTTTTTGCCTAAACTAAACTTGGTTACTAATGGATCATCAGCATTTAAAATCAAATGAGTTTTGCTATTAATACTTTTATTTATTTCATCAAACACTAAACCAAAATGACCATTACGCGCTAGTTGATCACGAGATAGATTGTTAATGATAAAATATTTAGGCGTTAAAAATTTAAATACTTCTTTAACATATCTTTCATCAACTTCAATTACTAGGACATCGACTTTAGTTTGCCCATTTATCTTACTTGAATCAATCACAGCTGTAGTAACTCCATCTAACAAGTTTGAACCTTTTAGATTACTACAAACTTTATATCCATTAAATTTGTAAACTTCATATATTGTTCCCACTACACTCGTTTTACCTGTCGTACCTGTTACGAAAATAGTAGTCTTTGGCATTTTGAAATATTTTAAAATATTTTTATTTAATTTTAATGCTATTTTCCCAGGGAAAGCAGTTCCTCTTCCAAATATATTAAGAAAAAATTTAGCTAATTTTGCAAACATAACAATTAAGATATTCATTTTACTCACCAATTATATTATAACATTTTTTTGCTCATTTAAATTGTTTTTATTCTTATTTTTTACATTTAACAATTACTGTCTTTTAATAAATTATTAAAAATGTGTTATAA
>CALVKK010000069.1 GCA_944332645.1 uncultured Bacilli bacterium | reverse complement strand
CATCCCTACTCATTTTAACCAAATCTCTAGTTCGAATATAGCTTTTTCCATCCAATTCATAATGAGGAACGATTATCAATATTATCTATTCTTTCCTTAGTGTTAAAGTCTATTATTAATATCAGAATTACCACGATAAAACAGGCACTTGCCGTAAGGTTTATATACATCAAACCACTCTCCATATTTTTTATTAATGTATACTGTGTAATCTACTAACTATGATAAGTATCAATTAAACTATCATCTTACCAATTTTTTTGTCTTTGTTTTTATTTCGTTAATATTAACAATTTCACTCGACGTTTTCCCAGATTTAGAATATTTCTTCTTAACAAATGTAAAGCTGTCATTTGGAAAATAATATGAATCATAATCATTTTTTAATAATTGATAATCTCTTTTACCTGTCACTTCACTCACTTCAAAACTGTCATATATTTTAATTCCATCTAAATTATACTTTTCGCACAAATATTTTATTACTTCATCTTCTTTACCAATGAATTCATTTTTTAAAACGACTTGTCCTACTACATCGTATTTACCATGATCAGTTTTAAAAGCAGTAATTTCCCATTCAATAATTGGATCTTCTAATGATAAAGAATATTCTATATCAAATAAATATTTTGTTTGGCCGTTTTCATCAACATAAGAATCTGACGAGCGCCCTAACATACTATATGAATTGTCTTCATTTTGAATCGCAATATCTCCTAAATTGGCCCATCT
Organism: uncultured Bacilli bacterium; assembly: GCA_944332645.1. Lineage (GTDB taxonomy): Bacteria > Bacillota_I > Bacilli_A > RF39 > UBA660 > Faecisoma. The sequence goes on along the minus strand of CALVKK010000069.1, from coordinate 4,545 downwards.
AATACCTTTTTCATCATAATAATAGTAATTATCGGTGGCCTTTTTGTTATTTAAATATCTGTTAGCTGAAGCAGCACTGCTTATATGAATAATTCCTCTTTCTCCCTTTTTGACCTCTTTTCCAGTAATAGGATCTACAATTTTTACAAACACTCCTGGTATAGGATATCCTGTTTCGTTTGTCTTAGTTTCGGGGTTTAATTCATAACTTGTCAAAGCACTTGAACCAACCTCGCCAGATCCTCCACCGATTGCAATCTTTTCTTTACAACCAGCTCTTTTTAACCAGTCGTTTATTAAATAAACGTTACTTTTAGTTATTGGTTCACCACCTGAACATGGTCTTGATAATGATGAAAGTTCACCAGGCTTAATGTTGTTTTGTGCAACGGCTTCTAAATAAAAACTGGCCGCTGACAATGTATGATTTATATTAAAATCTCTTAAATCTGTTGCAAATGTTCTCTTATCATATATTGGTTGTAAAACCAACGTTTTTCCCTTTGCCATCTGAAGAAATATAGCATAAAACATTCCAGTTGCATGTGAAGGTGGTATTACAACTAACGAACGTTCACCAACAAAATCTCTCAAATTTAATCCTTTGTGCATTTCTATAATAGCATTAGGTGATTGTTCACTAAAAACTATACATTTTGGTGCGCCTGTCGTCCCACTAGTGTAAGAATAAATCGAATCTTTTTCAATATCAACTTTGGGATAAATAACTTCATTTTTATTATCTTTACCAACCTTTATAATTTCACTCATTTTTATAAAATTAACATTTTTTAAATTTCGTATTTCTTTTATACAAGCAGAAAGCTGATCTTTGTCTTTTAGCACTTCCCTTATTTTTGATGGTAATTTTGATAAATCATTAAAGTATGTTTTCTGTTCTTCTGGTAAATAATCATTTAAAGATGTTAAAATAACATTTTTTATATTAGCGTTTCTTAACTTATCTACTATCAAAGGTAAATAAATGTCTAAAATTATTAATGTATGTGAATTTTTTTTAAGAGTATATCTAGCTAGGTCATTTCTTAAAAACAAAAAGTTAACATTGTTACTAATTACTCCTAAGTTACAAGTTGCAAATAAAGATAAAATGTATTCATTACTAACTGGCATACTCATGGTTACTACTGAATCCTTTTTTATTCCAAGACTATCAAATCCTTTAGCATACTCAGCAACTACTTTGGGTAATTGACCATAAGTTATTTTATTTCCAAAATATTCTAAGGCGGTCGTATTTAAATTATGTTGGTTCCATGACATAATATTTTGAAAGGTATTGATGTTATATAAATCAATACCATTGATTGTTTTTACTATTTTTGAGTTACTTGGTAATTCCCTTATTAATTTATATGTTGGTATTTTTTCCATAAAAGTTTCCCCCTAAACTTTTTTCAATAAAAGTTACACGGAATGATTATAACATAAATTTTTTTTTATTTTATTTTTATGTTTTAAACAACAAATAAAACGTTTTAATTACAAAACACTTGTATGAAATATATGTTTTTGCGTCTGTTTAATCACTATTCTTTCGCTTTATATAAAATGATATAAAATCAAGCATCAAAAAAGACTATTCTAAAATAGCCTTTATTCTTCTAACTCCTGCACTACTAGCCTCTTCTTTGACAATTTTAAATTTACCTAATTCGCTAGTATTTTTAACATGTGGTCCACCACATAACTCTTTAGAGACATCACCAATGCTATAAACTGTTACAATATCAGGATACTTCTCAATAAACATACATTCTGCTCCTGACTTTAAAGCTTGTTCTTTACTCATTTCCGTAACAGTTACATCTAATCCTTCACTAATCCATTTATTAACTAATTGTTCCGTTTTTTGCTTTTCTTCATCAGTCAATTTATGATCACATGAAAAATCAAAACGCATTCTTTCACTAGTAATATTACTTCCTTTTTGATGAATGTCTTTATTGACAACCACTTTTAAAGCAGCATTCAACAAATGAGTAGCCGTATGATATTTTATTTCTTTTTCTGAATCACCAGCTAAACCACCTTTAAATTTACCACTTGAAGCAGTTCTAGACAGTTCCTGATGCGCTTTAAATTTTTCATTAAAGCCTTCCACATCAACACTAATTGCTTTTTCATTAGCTAATTCAACAGTTAATTCAATCGGAAAACCATAAGTATCATATAATTTAAAAGCTAAATCTTTATTCAAGGTATCAGTAGTTAAATTACTAGTAATTTTTTCAAATTCTTTTAATCCCTTGGCCAAAGTGCGATTAAATTTATTCTTTTCATTAGTTAAACCTTCCAAAATAACTTCTTTATTTTTAGTTAGTTCGTGATAATACTTAGCATATTTATCAATTATCATATTAGCAATAATGACTTCCCAATTACTATTTTCATCAATTTCTAATTTTTTAGCATGTCTAATAGCGCGTCTAATTAATCTTCTTAAAATATAACCCTGATCAGTATTAGATGGTTTAATACCGGCCTCATCACCTAAAATAAAAACCGCTGTCCTAATATGATCGGCAATGATACGCATACTTGTTGGATTTTCTTCATACGTGTATTTAGATAATTGCTCAATTTTTTTAACAATATCAATCCATACACTCGATAAATAATTATCATCGACACCTTCTAAAACGGCAACAACTCGTTCATAACCCATTCCAGTATCGACGTTCTTCTGTGGTAACTCTGTTATCTTGCCATCATTATCTTTATAAAATTCCATAAACACATTATTCCAAATCTCGACCCATCGTTCATCATTAGGATCGAATTTAACAGGTATCGCATCATCACTTCTAAAATAAAATATTTCCGTATCCGGTCCACATGGTCCCGAATCACCAGCTATCCAAAAGTTATCCTCTTTGCCCAAATAAGCTATACGATCTTCACTAATTCCTAAATTCTTCCAAATACTAGCAGAAACTTCATCTTTAGGAATGTTATCTTCACCGTTAAAAACAGTTACGGCTAATCTTTCAACAGGTATCTTTAAGATTTTAGTTAAAAATTCAAAACTATAACCAATACTTTCTTTTTTAAAATAATCCCCTAATGACCAATTACCTAGCATTTCAAAAAAAGTATGGTGTGACTTGTCACCAACACGTTCCAAATCACTAGTTCTAATACATTTTTGATAATCGACCAATCTAGTGCCATAAGGATGAGGACGTCCCATCAAATAAGGAATTAATGGTTGCATCCCCGCTGTATTAAACAAAACTGATGGATCATTTTCAGGGACCACAGGTGCTGAAGGAATCTGTTTATGCCCTTTACTTACGAAAAAATCAATATATAAATCTTTAAGATTCATTTAAATCACCTTCTATAACTTTAACAAATTCTAATACAACTTCATCGATCGATAAATTAGTTGAATCAATATAGACTTGCTCAGCAGTTCGTTTTAAAGATCCAACTTCTTTATGCATATCATTATAATCTCTAAATTTTATGTTTTCCAACACTTCATCATAACTCATATCGATTCCTTTTTCTTCATTTTGCTTTATTCTTCTTGCAACTCTTTCTTCTAATGAAGCATCTAAATAAAATTTGTATTGTGCATCGGGAAAAACGACAGTCGTAATATCCCTTCCCTCCATGACTACATCGTAATTATTAGCCATTCTTCTTTGTAAATCAACCATATTTTTTCTTACTTCAACAATACTTGAAATTGGTGAGACAATTTCCGTTACAGCTTTACTTCTAATTTCGTCAGTTACATCTTCACCATTTAAATAAACTTTATTATTTAAATCTATTTTTATATCTATTTCTTTAGATAATTTAATTATTTCTTCGGTATCGTTTAAAGATAAATGGTTTCGTAAACTAGCTAATGCCACACAACGATAAGTTGCTCCTGTATCGATATTTACCAAATTATATTTTTTAGATAATATACTGGCTATGGTCCCTTTACCACTACCACAAGGACCATCGATAGCTACTACTTTCATTTAAGCAACCTCCTTTAAAATATTTATAATTTGATTTTTGGTTTCGGAAATATCATTATTATTGATGACATAATCAAAATTGCGATAATCATCTAAATTAGTTTCGGTGATATGTTTCTTTTGCTCTAAAGTCAAATTATTATCATCCTTATTAATTCTAATAGTTATACAATTAAATAAACTTTTAGGTGTTTCGATTTCCTCGATTAATCTAGCATCAGTGATAATAATAACATCAAAAAAATAACTATAAACTTGAACATCTTCCATTACTCTTCGAATTAATAATTTATCGTCGATTTTTTTTATCAAATCTATCCCTAATGATTGCAATAAATCACGTGGTTTATTTTGCTCGTTTCCATCCCAAGTAGTTATTTTCTTGACATATTGTTTTAAATAGTAGGCATAAGATAATTGAATACACTTTTTATCACTATAATATTCCTCAATAAAATCAGCTATCAAGTTTTTACCACTTTTAGCTTTACCAGATAAAATAAATATTTTAGGATTTCTATTGCTATATTGCACCGTTAAT
>CALVKK010000068.1 GCA_944332645.1 uncultured Bacilli bacterium | reverse complement strand
AATTAAAAGTTGTAAAAAGAAACGGTAAAAAGGTTGATTTTAACGGTTCTAAGATTGCTTTAGCTATTAAGAAAGGCTTTGATAGCGTAAATGAAATTGACGAGGAAACTGGCGAAAAGTTAAAATATACGACTAAAGATATCAATGTTGTTTATGAAGGTGTTTTAAAAAGAATTGAAAAAGAATTTGCTAATGAAGAAAAAATTAAGATTGAAACAATTCAAGATATGATAGAAGAAGTATTGCAAAAAAAAGGTTATCAAGATGTTTATACAAGTTTTTCTGAATATCGTGAAAGAAGAAATTTATCACGAAAAATGTTTTCTGATGAAAGACAATTACACAAGTTTTTAAAAGCTATAGAAAGTTTAGGATTAAAATCAGCACATGAAGAAGATGGTAAAAGAGAGAATGCTAATGTCGATGGCGACACAGCAATGGGAACAATGTTGCAATATGGAAGTACTGTTTCTAAAGAGTTTTGTAAAGCTTATTTAATGAAATATAAATTTGCTGAAGCTCATGATAGTGGAGATATTCACGTGCATGATATGGATTTTTATGCTATGGGGACTACTACTTGTATGCAAATAGATTTGGATAAGTTGTTTAAAAACGGTTTTTCAACTGGTCATGGACATTTAAGAGCTCCTAAAGACATTATGTCATATACTGCTTTAGCTGCTATTGCTATTCAATCTAATCAAAACGATCAACATGGTGGTCAAAGTATACCTGCATTTGACTACTATATGGCACCAGGTGTTTTGAATACATTTAAAAAACAATTTAAACAAACAATATCAGATTTACTAGATTACAGTGATTTTGGCAAATTTATCAACATGGGCACTATTGTTAAGGAAATTGACAAGTTAGAAAGTATTCAATTTGATATTGGCGAATTTTATCATTTTGCCAAGGAATCTTCAGAGGTTGAAAGATTATTTGATGTTGCTTATGAAAAAGCATTGGCTAAAACGGATCGAATTACATATCAGGCAATGGAAGCTTTTATTCATAATTTAAATACAATGCATTCAAGAGCAGGGGCACAAGTGCCATTTTCTTCAATAAATTTTGGAACTGATACTTCACCTGAGGGAAGAATGGTAATCAAAAATTATTTATTAGCTACTGATGCTGGTTTAGGTAAAGGCGAAACGCCTATTTTCCCTATTTCAATTTTCAAAGTTCGTAAAGGGACAAACTTCGAAAAAACTGACCCTAATTACGATTTATTTAAATTATCTTGCAAGGTTTCAGCTAAAAGATTATTTCCTAATTTTTCTTTCATGGATGCACCATTTAATAAACAATACTATAAAGGTGATTATACTACCGAAGTCGGATACATGGGATGTCGAACTCGTGTTTTAGGAAATGTTGTTGATCCTAACAAAGCAGTTACACCAGGTCGAGGGAATTTATCTTTTACGACTATTAATTTACCAAGATTAGGTATCAAGCATGGTCTTGCTATTAATGATAAAACAGATTTAGATGGTTTCTTTGGTGAATTAGAGGAAAAAATGGATTTAGTCAGAGATCAATTATTAGAAAGATTTGATTTTCAGTGTACCAAAAAAGTATATAATTTTCCATTTTTATTAGGAAGTGGCGTTTGGCTTGATTCAGAAAAATTAAAACCAAATGATAAATTACGCAAAGTATATAAACATGGTACTTTATCGATTGGCTTTATCGGGTTAGCTGAATGTTTAAAGGCTTTAGTAGGTAAGCACCATGGTGAAGATGAAGAAGCAAGAAAATTAGGCTATAAAATAATAACTTTTATGCGTAAAAAGTGTGATGAATACGCTAATAAATATAATTTAAATTTCACTTTGTTAGCAACTCCTGCTGAAGGATTATCTGGTAGATTTACTAATATAGATCGTGCTATTTATGGCAAACTAAAAGGAATCACTGATAGAGAATATTATACTAATTCTTTCCATGTGCCAGTTTATTACAATATTTCAGCCGCCGAAAAAATTCATATTGAAGCTCCTTATCATGCATTGACTAATGCTGGACATATTACGTATGTAGAACTAGATGGTGATACTACGAAGAATTTAGAAGCATTTGAAAATATAATTAGAATTATGTATAAAGAAGGCGTCGGTTATGGTGCTATTAACCATCCGGTCGATCGTGATCCAGTTTGTGGATATACTGGTATAATTGGTGATGTTTGTCCAGGTTGTGGTAGACACGAATATGAGGGTGTTAGTATTGAAACTATTAAAAATATATCATTAACAAAATATGGAAGGTAGAAAGAAGGGATAATAATGAAATACGAAGAGAAGAAAGTCGGCGAAGGTGTTAAATTTGAAAGAATTCGTCGTATCACAGGTTATTTAGCTGGAACAGTTGATCGCTTTAATGATGCTAAAAAAGCTGAAGAGCATGATCGTGTTAAACACAGCACAAAAGATTTAGAAAGTGCTGCTTAATGCAAATAAGATTAGCTGCACCTTTACAATGTGATAGTATCGTTGATGGCGAAGGTATTAGAACAGTTATTTGGACACAAGGTTGTTCACATCATTGCGTCGGTTGTCATAATCAAGTCACTTGGGATTTCCAAGGTGGTTTTTTAGAAGATGTTGAGAAAGTAAAAGAGACAATATCTAATTTTCAAGATCAGAACGGAATAACTTTTTCTGGTGGTGATCCTTTTTTTCAAGTTAAGCCATGCTTAGAAATTGCTAAATATTGTAAGGAGCAAGGTTTAAATATTTGGTGTTATACTGGCTATACTTTCGAAGAACTGTTAAAAATGAATAACGATTTAGTTAGGGAATTTTTATCATATATTGATGTGTTGGTAGATGGTAAATTTATTTTAGAACAAAGAAGCTTAGATTTAACATTTAAGGGTTCACGAAATCAAAGAATTATTGATGTCAAAAAAAGTTTAGATAATGACAAAGTTGTCCTAGTTCAAAAATATTGTGACGATAATAAAATTGTCAAAAAAACTACAGTTTATCTGTAGTTTTTATAATTCAAATTCATTTACTTTTACATCATAATAATCACTGTTTTTGTTGATTGCATATATATTTTGAAGTGTTTTAATTAAATTTTTTTCATCATGATAGATTAAATCTGATAAAGATAAAATTCCAACTAATTTTTTATCTTCTTCGACTAACAATCTTTTAATTTTATGTTTTTTCATAATATCCAATGCTTCATCAACTGAAGCGTCGGAAGAAATTTTAATTATATTAGTTGATAAATAACCTGCAATTTTAGATCCTTTGTTAGCTAAAATCTTAGTTACGATATCTCGATCTGTCAGTACTCCTACAATTTTGTTATTTTTACAAAATGGAATAAATCCTATATCTTTTTCTTTCATTATTCTAGCAACAGTATAAATATCGCTATTAGTATCTAAAACAACTAAATCTTTACTCATTAGTTCTTTTATCATATTATTCACCAGTTTTATTGTGTTTTAAATATCAAAATTTATACATAAAATATATTGGTGATATGATGCGTAGACGAATAAAATTGAAAAGAAAACAAAGAAAGATAAATAGAGTAATTTTGATTATATTTAGCTTAATTATTGTCATCATTTTGACTATGAAATTTATTAGTTTAAAAGCTAATCCAATCCTGTTAGAATATGCGGAAATGGAATCACGTAAACTTGTTAGTATTGTTATTAATGATGCTATTAATAAAAATATAACTGAGAATATCAATATTGAAGAATTGTTTATTATTGCAAAAGAGGGAGATGATATCAAATCAATTGATTTTAATCCTATAACGGTTAATAAAATATTAACAGAAACAACATCTCTTATTCAAAACAATCTAAAATTTTTAGAACAAGGAAAGATAGAATTATTAAACTTAACCACCAATGCTTTAGTAGATTATAATCAAAACAAATTAAAGCAAGGTATTATTTATGAAATACCTAGTGGGGTTATTTTTGGTAATTCTTTTTTAGCTAATGTTGGTCCTAAAGTACCTGTACGATTCAGTCTAATTGGAGATATTGTCAGTTATGTAAACACAACTGTAACAGATTATGGCATCAATAATGCTTTAATAGAAGTTAATGTAGTTTTAGATTTGTCTTTTCAAATAATATTACCTTTTGTATCGGATAAAACAAGCATCAACACAACTGTTCCAGTTGCTTTAAAACTCATTCAAGGCAACGTGCCAAGTTACTATTTGAATGGATTAAATCAAAATTCTCCTTCTATCGCTTTGCCTATAAATTAAGTATTTTGGATTGAATAAAAAACCTATATGTGTTATACTACTTAATAGGTGAAGTAGAATGGAAAAGAAAAAAGTAAAAGTTCGTTATGGAAGAATTATCGTTTTTATTGTTGCAGTTTTGATTGTTAGCGTATTTTGTTTTTTTCTGGTAAAAGGACTTTTGAAAGGTGTACAAAATATAGTCACTAATGATGTAATGTATGCATCTTCTTCCGAATTATCGATTCCCTTGTACGATATGAGTTATAACGAAGTTGGTCAATTAAAAAGGGGTATAAAGGTAACTGTTTTGAAAGATAAAATTATTAATAACGAACTTGAGTATTATAAAATTAATTATGAAAAAAAAGATTATTATGTTTTGTCTAAAGATTTAGTAAGTGAAGAAAATGATATTGTTCAAGAAAAAGAAATGTATGTAAGAACGACACTAACTTTATATGAAAATTTTAATGATATAAAAATAATTGGAATGATAAATAAAGGCAGTAAACTAGAAATAATTGGTTATAATTATTTGGAGGATGATGGCTCTGTTAATATGTATAAAGTTAAATATAATGATCAAGAAGGTTATGTATATGGAAAGTATCTTGTTAATACCCAAGAGGCAGCTTTAACAAACTATGATGAAGATGGTAGTTATCAAATCCATGTTAAACGAGGTGATTCATGGGGCGGTGGTGATGCTGCTAATTTAGATTACTATCCATATGAAAAACCTAAGTTTGAAAATAATGTTATGCCTGATGAGGTAAGGGCTTTATATATGAATCCAGGAGTTGTTTATAATGTTGATGAATATATTAAATTAGCTAAAGAATCTGGAATTAACGCGATTGTCGTCGATATTAAGGACGATACAAGACCAGCTTATCCTGCCAAGGCTATGGAAGAATATTCGCCAACTAATTATGAACATGCTATCAACGATTATTACGAATATAAAGAAGCAATTCAAAAAATAAAAGATGCTGGATTATATGTTATAGGAAGAATTACAGTTTTTAAAGATAGCTATTATTCTAAAGATCATCCAGAAAATACTATTATAGATACACAAACTGGAAAATCATATAATCATGATTGCTCA
>CALVKK010000067.1 GCA_944332645.1 uncultured Bacilli bacterium | reverse complement strand
CAGAAAGTCAAAAACAACACGTTTATTCAGATGAAGCAGATATTTTAAATGTAGCGTTATTTGGTATGACAGCAAAAGAATGGAGAGAAAGTAATCCAGAACTTGCCAAAAATGGGAATATAAGAGATTATAGTGATTTACTTCATTTAGTAATTTTAAATAATTTACAAAATACTAATGCAGAATTAATAGAAGCAAAAATACCACAAAGTGAGAGATTAGTTAGACTTAATAATTCGGCAAGAAGACAAATGAACGTTTTAAAAGATAATAAAAATATTAAGGATTTAGAATTGTTGCAAAAACAAGTTAACGAAGATAATAATTTAATAACTAATTAATGAAAAGTATTGACAAGTGTGATTGTCAATACTTTTTTTTATGTAAAATATAATTGGTTAAAGGAGGAGATAGTTAAATGATAAGTATCAGAAGAAGAGGAAATGTATATCAGTATTGTTTTGAGGCGGGAAAAGTAAATGGGAAAAGAAAACAAATTACTAAATCAGGTTTTAAAACTAAAAACGAAACATATATAGCAGGACAAAAAGCCTATGATGAATTTATAAATGGAGAAAAAGTTAATGAATGTGAAATGTTATATTCTGAATATTTAAATTATTGGATGAGAGAATATTTTGAAGTAAATTATAAATATTCTACAGCAAAAAGGTATAGAGAATCTTTTAGTAATATAAAAGAAGAATCAGGTAATTATAAATTATCAAATTTGACACCATATATTCTTAATCAAGCATTATTAAAATTGTATCAAACATCCAATAAGAAAGAGGCATTAAGAAATTATCAGAAAGTAATTAAAAGTTCTCTAAGAGATGCAACTTATTATTTTGGATTTATTAAAAATAATCCAGCAGGTGATTTGCAAATACCTAGAGTATTATCATTTGAATAAAAAAACGATGTATGTTACATCTACACTAAAGAAGAAATAGAAATAATTTTAAATAGATTTAATAATAATAAAGTATTTATATGTGCATTTTTAACCGCTTGTTATACAGGAATGTCCAACAACAAAGCAAGTATATAATTGGATAAAGAATGATAAAATAAGAATTAAAAAGAATCAATTATGTTATAAAAAAAGTAGAAGTAAAAAGAAAAATAATAGTATGATAAGACATACATTATGGAATCTTGAAAATAAAACAGTATTACCAATAAGTTTAAGACCAAAATATATAGAAGAAAGAAACGAACCAGGACATTTAGAAATAGACTCTATTGTGGGTAAAAGGAATGAACAAGATTCAATAATATCAATAGTAGATAGATGCACAAGAAGATTATGGTTAATAAAAGCAGATTATAAACAAGAATATTATATAGATAATCTAATTTATAATTTTATAATAAGGAATGAAATAGAAGTAAAATCAATAATAGTAGATAATGGCTTAGAATTTAATGTTTTAGGAATCACAGCAAAGAAATTAGGAGTAAAACTATACAAATGTGATCCATATTGTTCATTTCAAAGAGGAACTAACGAAAGAATGAATGCCATGGTAAGAAGGTTTATACCAAAAGGAGAATCTATGAAACTTAAACCTCAAATATATTTAGATGATATATGCTTCAATATAAACAGTATGCCTAAAAAAATATTTGACTACAAATCTACTTTTGAGGTAGAATTAATTTATAGATAAAGTGGTGCGGTTGAAATTACAAAAAAGACAAATAAAAATTGAATTTTTATTTGCAATTAATACCAATAAATGCTATAATATATTGCGAAATGAGAATGTTTATCCATAAAAATATTAGAAAGTAGGAGTATTATGAGTGAGAATAAAAAAATTATTATAGTGATTGGTTTTGTTTTAGTTCTTTTATTAGGAGCGTTAGGTTTTGTTTATGCAGATAATAAAACTTCAAAGCAGATTTATGATAAATTTCTTGAAGCTTTTAATCGTGAAGAAAATACATTAATCTATCTTGGCTCTAAAACTTGCGGTTATTGTTCTTTATTAACACCAAGTTTAGAAGATATGAAAGAAAGATATGGACTTGACTATGTTTATTTTGAGATATCAGATATCAATAGCAACTATATGAAAAAAATATTATCACATTTAGGTTTATCAAAAATCGGAACACCTTATTTAGTTATTGCATCCAAAGGAAAAATAGTTGATGTTCAAAACGGATTAACAGAATATAATAACTTATTTGATTTATTACAAGAAAATAATTTAATATCTGAAGATGCAAAATTATCTTTAAATTATATTGATTACGAAGAATATGAAAAATTACTTAGTGGTCATAATAAAAGTGCCGTTGTAATTGGTCAAACAAAATGTGGTTATTGTGTTCAAGCAAAATTAATCTTAAATGACATTGCCGATGAATATGGTGTAACAATTAATTATTTAAACTATACAGATTTAGATAGTGAAGAATATGCAAGTCTTATAGATAGTTTAGATTATTTCCAAGGAAGTTGGGGAACTCCGGTCATGTTTATTCTTCAAGATGGCAAAATGATAGATGTTCTATCACAATTAGGGACAAAGGAACAGTACATTGAATTTTTAGAAGAAAATGGGGTGCTATAAATGAACATTTATCAACAAGCTTTATCTTTTAAACAAAAATATCCGAAGACTATTGCTTGGCGCATAAAAGCACATAGCAAAATAGCGCAAATGCATATCAATCCAGATGAAGAGGTAAAATATGCATTTGTTGCTCAAAAAAATGCTCATTCATATGAAATTTTTAGAACATTTGTCATTGTTATAACTGATAAACGAATAATAGTTGCCCAAAAAAGATTATTATTTGGATATTTATTTATCTCGATTACTCCGGAGATGTATAATGATATATCGATCATAATGGGAATTTTATGGGGAAAAGTTTGTATAGATACTGTCAAAGAGGTTGTTATGCTATCTAATATTGAAAAAGAAGCTTTACCAGAAATTGAGACAGCTATAAGCCAAACAATGATGAAAATTAAAGAAGAAAGCACAAGTTAGACTTGTGTTTTTTAGTTGTTTGTGGTATTATTTAATTGTAGAATGGAGATGGTTGATTTGGTACGAAAAATCAAAAATACCAATGGCGATAACATTGATTTGGAGGTTATACGTTATTTTATAAATAACGATACAGAATATTTAATTTATTCTTTGAATGAAACTGTTGGTTTGGGTGACGATGTTGGTTATACCAAATTATATGCTTCTAAAATCATTGGTACTAAAGCGTGTATAATTACTGATAATGACGAATGGAATCTTGTCAAAGAAATAATTAAAGATATAGTAAGATGTAATAGAGATGGTCGGGAGTTGAATATAGTTGATTTAAACGAAGATAATTTAGATGACATTATCTTACAAGATACAAGAGTATTTAAATTACAAGGTAATCTGGTCAATTTATTATCTGAAAATAAAAATATCAAAGATGAAATAACTTTTATACCAGAAGATATAGAATCTCCTTCAGAAGAGATAGAAGATGTTGATTTAGATTATGAAAAATTATATAAACAGGAATTGGACAGAAATAAGCAATTAGAAATTGAAAATGACGACCTTAAAAAGCAACTAAATGAATTAAATGAAATAATAGATAGAGTTAAAGAAATAGTAGAATAGCTACTATTTTTGTTTTAAAAATGACACTAAAACATAAAATTAAATGAGGTGAATATATGAAAAATGCCTTAAATTATTACTATGGATTAAATGTTGAAATTATTCACCAAAAAGAAAAAAATTACTATTTTAGAGTTAACGATTTCAGTTATCTGCTTTTGCAATATGATAATATTGATGAAATATCGGATATATATAAACTAAACATTTTTCTTAAGCAATTTATTCCGGTTCACGAAATAATCTTAAATAATAAAAATTCAATATTTACTAACATTAGTGATGATAATTATATTTTATTAAGGATGTCAGCACCCAAATTTAATATTGGCATTAATGATATTATAAATCTTAACAACATTAATATTCCTATTGATGACAACAAATTACGAAGAGATGATTGGTATAATATGTGGATTCAAAAAGTTGATTATTTTGAATACCAAGTAAGTCAAATTGGTAAGAAATATCCAGTTATTCGTGAGAGTTTCAACTATTATGTTGGCCTTGCCGAAAATGCGATTATTTTAATTAAGAATACTAATAAAAATGTTTTGAAGTTAGGATTGTCTCATCGTCGTATTGACAAAACTTCTTTTGAATTATATAATCCACTTAATATGATTTTAGACATTAGAATTAGAGATATATGTGAATATTTTAAATATTGTTTTTTTAATAATATCGATATTGATAATGAACTTGATTTATTTTTAACTTATAACAAATTAAGCCATGATGAAGGAAGATATTTTATGGCTAGAATGTTATTTCCAACCTATTATTTTGATTTATATGAAAAAATCATCAATGATGAAATTGATGAAAAAGAACTAAATAGAGTTATACTAAAAGCAAACAAATATGAGAAAGTACTTCAACATATTTACTTATATTTTAAAAGTAATGATTTAAATATTGAATGGTTAGAAAGTACTAACCTATATTGATAACTTCTTGAACCTCAGGAACTTCACTTTTGATGGCTGCTTCTATACCTTCTTTTAAAGTGAAATCTAACATATTACAATTAGCACACGCTCCTGTCATTTTAATATAGACAATATTATCTTCATATTTGACAAATTCAACATTTCCACCATCAGCCATTAAAAATGGTTTTAAATGTTCAATGATATCAATTATAATTTCTTCATTTTTCTGCATTCTCTGTCACCGACTAATATTATATATTAGTTTAAACGTTATGTAAAGATTTTTTTAGGAAAATGTGGTATAATGAAAAAGAGGTGCAATATGACAAAATATGTGAAAGGAAAAATTGTTGAGGGTATTGTGACGGGAATAGAATCGTATGGGATTTTTGTCTCTTTAGATGAATATTATAATGGATTGATTCATATTTCAGAGATATCACATGGTTATGTAAAAGATATACATGATTATGTAAATATTGGCGATACTATATATGTTGAAATTATTGGTGTCGACGATGAGGAGTGTCATCTTAATTTGAGTATTAAAAATATCAGTTTTAAACGCAAAGAGCAAAAGAAAAGACAAAAGATCATGGAAACGAATCTTGGTTTTAAAACCTTATCTTATAAGTTGCCACTGTGGATTGAAGAAAGTTTGGAAAAAATGGAAAAAAAACCAAAAAGTTCTTGACAAAATACTTAGCAAAATGATATAGTTAATTACGTCCAAGACATTTGGGCGATTAGCTCAGTTGGTTAGAGCACCTGCCTTACAAGCAGGGGGTCATAGGTTCGAGTCCTATATCGCCCA
>CALVKK010000066.1 GCA_944332645.1 uncultured Bacilli bacterium | reverse complement strand
CTCTAACCAACTGAGCTACAGGCCCAAAACCAAAATGCTATTTAAGTATACCTTATTTTTTATATTTTGACAAGTACTTTTTTGAAAAAAGTTAATTTTTTCAAAATAGTTGAAAAAAATAATCAAATAACAAAGCGCTATTTTCATCCATTAAAGTTTCTGGATGCCATTGAACTCCAATAAAAAATTTTTTCGATGCATCTTCAACTGATTCGATAACTGATTCATTCATCTTGGCAAGAGAACTTATATTTAGATCAGTATTTGTTATATAATCTTTATGTCTACTGTTAACAGTTATTTGTTCTTTTTTAAGAATTTCATATAATTTTGAACCTTTTTCGATTATAATATCATGAACATATCTTTGAGTACTATTATGATTTAATAATTTTCCGACAATCATTGTCCCATTAATAGCGACAGCCATAGTTTGCATACCTAAACAAATTCCTAAAGTAGGAATATTTTTATTATATAAGTATTTAGTTATTAAAATATCTATATCATAATAATGAGTGCCACCTTGTAAAATAAAACCATCACATAAATCAATTAATTTTTTAACTTTATTAAATTCTTCATTTGAATTATTATTAAAATCAACTATTATACCTATAGGAACAAAGTTATATTTGCATATAACATTTAAAATTTCTTGATTGAAAGTTATTTTATTTTCATTTTGTCTACCGATAATTCCAATATACATAAGGTTCACCTTAATAAATGATATGTATAATAAAAAGAAATAGACATTAGACTATTTCTTAATTATTTTAGTAATATCATTATTTTCAAATGCTCTTAATACTTCAAGTGGAACAGCAAATATAATGGTATTTGATTGATCAGAACTAACATCATTTAAAGTTGATAATGTTCTTAAATGTAATGCCCCTGGAGTAGTAGCCATTATTTCAGCCGCTTTAGCTAAATTTTGTGATGCTTCAACTTCTCCTTGTGCTTTTGTAATAACAGCAGCTTTTTCTCTTTCGGCTTCAGCCGCTTTAGCGATAACTCGCTTCATTTCTTCTGGTAGGGAAATATCTTTTAATTCGACATTTTCAACTTTAATTCCCCAAGGATCAGTAGCTTCATCGATAACTTTACATATTTCTGTAGAAATTTTTTCTCTTTCACCTAATAATTCATCTAACGATACTGCTCCAACTGCATTACGCATTGTTGTTTGTGCTAATTGGCTAACTGCATATCTAAAGTTTTCTACAGCTAATATCGCTTTTGAAGCATCAAATACTTTGTAATATAGTACGGCATTTATTTTGACTGATACATTATCTTTGGTAATGGCTTCTTGTTCAGGTACATCAACGGCTTTTGTTCGAATGTCAACTTTTTTATATGATTGAAAAACAGGGAAAACTAAACGCCAACCAGGGTTCATCATTTTACTAAACTTACCTGTGGTAAATTTTACACCTCTTTCATATTCATCAATTTGTTTAATCGATGTTAGAATCAATACTAAAATAATAATAACTGGGATAATCCACATATATACTCACTCCTTTAATTATATAAACTTTTTCTTAATAATGCCATATTTTCATTCATTATTGTAAAATAATCTTTTTTGTTACTTATTTCATTTTCTGTTAAATTTGTTAGCATGTGCAATTTGATGATTTGAACATCTGTATTTTCAATTAAACTATTAATTGTTTCATTGGGATCATCATATTGCCCAATATAAATATATTTTATTGTTCCGTTTTCTATTAATGTTTTTACATCACTAATCGTTTTTTGATTTAGATTTTCATTTTCTTCCAAAGAATAGACAGTCAGGCCAAACTTATCTCTTGACAAAAATTTAAAAACATCATCACCAACGACTAGAATTTTATTATTTGCATTTTTAGTCATACTAGAAAAGTCAGCGCCAAGCTTATCTAACTCTTCTTTTAATCTTTCAAAATTGTTTTCGATGTCCTGTTTTAAATAGTAATTATCTACATATTCATTAAACCCGTTTTTAATATTGCGAGCTAAAGTTAATAATCGTGATGGGTCAAGCCACATTTCTTCTAACCCGAAAAAATCTTCTTGGTTTAGATTATCAGTTGCGTTTATTATTTTTAATTTTTTATTATTTGAAAACATTGGTTTAATATAATTACCTTCATACAATAATGAATTAAAAATAAATAAGTCAGCCTGGCTATAATCGCTTAATTGTTTTTCTGTTAAAGTATATAATAAATTGTCACAATTTTCACAATCTTTTAATTGAACATTAACGCCATTCGGATAAATGCTTTCGACATTTGAATATTCACCATAAAGTCTTTCTGTTACCATTTGAATTGGATAAATCGTCGTATATATATCTATTCCTTCCATTGTATCTCGTTTAAAACAACCAGTTAGGCAAAGGATACCCAATATCAATAAAACTAGTTTTTTCATTTATTCACCACTTTCTTTTCAGGAACAGGATCATATCCATAACTGCCAAAAGGATTGCATCTCACAATTCTTTTGATTATCAAAAAACTGCCTTTAAGACTTCCGTGTTTGATAATCGCTTCGATACCATAATTAGAACAAGTAGGCGTATGTCTACACATATTATGCCATGGACCTGGTATCATTTGGTAAGTTTTAATCATTCCTAACAAAATATATTTCATATATTTAATTATACTAAAAAAATATTTAAAAGTAAATTTTATTTTTTACTAATTTTATAGTATAATTATTTTGGTGATTGAATATGGAATTATTAAAGCAATTAAAAATAACTAGCAATCATGAACAACTGTATCTTAGAGCTTTGACACATACTTCATTTGCTAACGAGAATAACACTGAAAGTTATGAACGTTTGGAATATTTAGGAGATGCAGTTTTAGAGCTTATAATAAGTGATTATCTATATAAAACAACTTCCAATGAAGAAGGTATAATGACTAAATTACGTGCCAAATACGTGTGTGAAGATGCTTTGTATGAGTACTCTATTCGTCTTAAGTTAAATAAATATTTGAGATTAGGGCATGGCGAAGAAGAAAATGGCGGACGTTTTAGAAAAACGATTGTTGCCGATATATTTGAATCATTTGTTGGGGCACTTTATCTTGATAAAGGTTTTGATATAACTAAAAAATTTATCTATGATAATATAATTCCTTTGGTCGAAAACAAAGAAATAAAAATTGATACAGATTACAAATCAGTTTTACAAGAATTAGTCCAAACTGATAAGAGATCTTTAGAGTATGTTGTTGTTAACGAAAGCGGACCGGCACACAATAAAACTTTTGATGTAATTGTTAAAATTGATGATATTATCTATGGTAAGGGAACGGCTCATAGTAAAAAAGAAGCTGAGCAAAATGCAGCTTGTGATGCATTGAAAAAGGCTCAAAATGGATAAATTAATAGACTTGTTTTTAAAAAAGCGTGAGATTAGAAGAGTAAAAATAGGAGAATTTTTTAATAATATTTATTCTAGACTTTTTGATATTGATTAATGTTTAAATACTAACTTATCTATTTTTATAAAAAATGATGATATTTTGAGTTAAATGGTTTTAGGTGTTGAAAATAAGTTGAAATAGCAGTAAAATAAATGAGGTGATTTTAAGTGGGAAGAGCTTATGAAGTTAGAAAAGCAAGTATTCAAAAAACAGGAGCAGCTAGAGGAAAAATATATAGTATGTATGCTAAAGAAATATATCAGGCTGCAAAAAATGGTGGAACTAATCTAGATGGGAATTCTGCTTTAAAAAGATTAGTTGAAAGAGCAAAAAAAGAACAAGTTCCGTCTGAAATTATTAAAAGAGCGATTGACAAAGTAAATAGTGGTATTGACGAAAACTATACTAAAAATATTTATGAAATGTTTGGTCCTTCTGGTTCTACGTTGATTATCGAATGTTTTACTGATAATGTTAATCGAACTGTTAGTGAATTAAGAGCTGTTGTTAATAAATGTCATGTTAAGTTAGGTAATGTTGGAAGTGTTTCCTATAATTATGATAATTTATGTATAGTTAGTTTTAAAGGGTTAAGCATGGAAGATACGTTAAATGTTTTGATTGGTGATGATATCGATGTTATCGACATTGAAGAAGATGAAGATATTATTATCTATGGTGATCCACAAGATTTGTTTAGAATTAAAGAATCTATTACTAGGGTATTGCCAAATGTTATTTTTGATATGGATGAAATAACAATGTTGCCAAAGGAAAAGATTGAGCTTAACGGTGAAGATCTGAGTTTATTTAAGAAATTATTGATGATGCTAGATGAGATTGAAGATGTTGCCAATATTTATCACAATGTTTCTAATGTTTGATTGTATAAATGAATACAATCTTTTTTATTGTTGACAACAACATAAAAATAATGTAAAATTTATGTAGAATATAGGAGTGTTTATGTATGATAAAATTAGCAAATATCACACGTGGGGGGGGGCATTTATTAAAACAAAAATTGTTTAATGTCCGTACAATACCTATAATAGCAGCCTTTTTAGTTATATTACTAAGTATTGGTTATTCTGCATTTGGAACAAATTTAAACATTAGTGGCATTGTCACTGATGTAAGAATAGAAGCAGATATAAGGATAACCAATATTTCGGTTAATTCCTATACTAATAATGCAGTATCTTTATATGAAAATTATAATGTTAATAATATATCGATGGGGGCAAAATTACCCAATAGTAATTCTACACTTACATATAAAGTAAGTGTTACCAATTTTGGTAATGTTGAGATGGGAATATATGCAATCAAAAACTTGCCAAGCAATTTGGAGTTTGAATTAAGTGACTATTCTTTACATGATAAAATATGTGTAAAGAATCAATGCAGTTTAGGTATAGTTAAAGATTTTTATATTACGATTAAATATAAAGATGGTGGCTATAATGCAAGTAATACCACTTATCCTTTAAATTTAGATATAGAATTTAGACAGTTTCAAACAATTACGTATGAAGATTTTTCTTCAACTACTGGATATCCTCAGGAAGTTATAAAAGGTGGGGATTTGTTAATAAATTTTAATGAACGTGTTCCTAACGTTAAAGTAAAAGTCGGTAATATTGTAATTGATAATGATTTATATACGTTCGATGAACAACAACAGTATATTTATATCCCATTGGAGATCATAAATGATAATGTTACAATAATATATATATCAGATCCACCAACAATAACATTCAATTTATTAGATAATAGTGTTATAAATGAAAATGGCTGGGCGAAAGAGGACTTTTATGTAATAGCGACAGTAACAGATAATAGTGGGAAAGGAATAAGTTCAGCTAAAAGCTGTACTACAACAAACGGAACAACATGTCAGCCGACCACAAGTTTTACAGAAACAACTAAGAATTTTTATATAACCACAGAGGG
>CALVKK010000065.1 GCA_944332645.1 uncultured Bacilli bacterium | reverse complement strand
GTTGTCTTTGAAACATATAGTTCTCTTTCTTTAATTAAAAGGTTTATTCTATTTTATACTGTAAAATATTTAATCTTGCAATTTTGTTTATTTCATCTATTAAACTATTAAATTTTTCTTTTTCCATAAAAACCTACAAAAAAACAACTTCAGTGATTGCTGAAGTCTTTGATTTTTTAATATTAAATTACATTACTTTATACCCTTTATTTACCCTTTATGAAATAAATTTTAATGGTTTTTAATGGTCTTAAATGGATTTTTTCAAGTAATGAAAATTCCTCTGTAATGTGCTTTAGCAGAGGAATTTCAGTGGTTGTGGGAGTAAGGTTCGAATTTATGACCTACGGGTTATGAGAATGGGTTGACTGGTTTTTAAACTTTAGTGAAATCAAGGGTTTTAGTTAGTTTTTCAATACCTTCGGGTATTTTAGTATATCGAACATTTGTGTAATTTTAGGGCATTTTTTGAGGATTTCTTCCCCAACTTTTCCCCAATTCACTTTATACATTTGTTCGTATAAAAATTAGATATTAATGGGAAACCAAAATTTATTTAGGAGGTTTGCAGTTATGAATAATAAAATTACTTATCGTAAAGAAGGAGATTATTTTATACCTAATTTGTATTTACCTATACAACCTAAAAAGCAAATTGGAAAATATGGTAGATTAAGATTAAATTACTTGAAAAATTTTAATAAAGGCCTATATACAGAATTACTTATAGCTGGTACTTTAAAACAACATTTGTTGGATATAGATAAATATGCTAATGAAAGAGTACATTTACTTATAAAACAATTTGCTAAATCTGAAAATATTGATGAATACTTAAAAGAACATCATCAAATGGAATGGGTTCAAGCTATGAATAATATTAAAAATAGAGCTGAAGAAATTGTATTGAATGAAATTATATATGTATAGGAGGATATAAAAATGGTTAATTTTAGAGAAGTAAATGATGATGATATTTTAAAAGAGTGGTTATTATTTAGGGAAGAAGAAATTTCTTCTTTAAGTTGTGAAGAGGATAAGAAACATTGGATTTATTTTGATGAGATTTCTGATAAAATTTTAAAATCTATTCCTAAAAATAATAGAGAATATGTAAAAAAACAGCTTGATATCCTTGATGATAATTTTTTTGATTATATTAGTTATTGGAATGAGAAGTATTATAGGAATGGCTTTTGTGATGGTGTGCAGATGATTATGGGATGTGTGAAGGAATAAAAATTATATTTTGAAAACTTATAAATTTTATTAATTCACTTAAAAAGTAAAGGCTTTGAGAAATAGTTTTAAAACTCAAAACCTTTACTTTCATTTTTGGTACCATATGTCTCCATGTGTTTTTCTAGTCCTTTGATCACTTGTATAATATCCTTCTAATCTATTAAGTTCTTCATTGTAAATTAATTCACTAAATCCTTTATGAGGATTCATTGTTTTTTCTCTATTACCATCTGGTTCATTTTCATATTCAAAAATTAATTCAACATTTTTATTTGTATCATACAATAAACTTGCTACTTTACTGTATGATTTTGATTTTTCATTATATGATATTATTTGAATTTTAGTCCATGTCTGTTTTATATGTAACCTTACATCTCCTGTAGTATCCTTCCAACTAGATTTATATTGTCCATTCCAGACCCCTGATAAATTTGGAATACTTGAAAATTTTAATTTAAAAATCTTTATTTTCCATAAATATCTATCATAAAAAAAATAAATAATGCCAAATATAAATAATACCGAAAAATGCTTAATATTATATCCAAAAGAGTCAATAGTTTCTATTATGTTTTTTAAATTATCATTATTACTAAAAAAAGAAGTCATCTTATTTAAAAAGAAATTAAATCCTGGTGTTATTATAATACTTATCAAAATCATTATTAGTATAACTTTAACTCTTTTATCACTATTTATAGAATATGTATGCATTTTATTCCTCCCTTAATTTATATATTTTTTTGTTACCATCTATAGTGCAAATATATAAGTTTTTATTTTTTCCTAAAATTATCATAAAGACATTGTCAATTTCTATATTTTTATTATTTAACATTTGTTTTACTAATTGCTTATCTACAAAAGATGGATTTGGATATTCCTCATCATGAGTATGCCATTCACCTAAATAATTAATTTCTCCATTACTATTTTCCCAATATTTATTAATAATCGCTTGTGCTTGTTTTTTATTTCTAATAAAAAAATATCTTCCTTTTCTATCTTCAGAATTTGTTGTTGATATATTAGTTATAATATATGTCTTTTCCTTTTTATTAAATTTTCCTAATAATACTCCGCCATTTTCATGTTTATAATTTATAGGATTGAATTTATATATACTACTTAATACTTCATCTTCAATAATTAATTTAAGTTTATTTTCTAATATAAATTTTCTCAATATTATAACTCCTCTATATTTACTGTTCTATTCTTTGTACTTAACCATTTACTCGTTATCTCTATTTGATTTTCTCTTGCCCAATCTATCTTACCAGCAATTGTTATAAAATAATTTTTATCATTTAATAATTTACCATTTATTATGTTATCTAGTAACGTTCTAATAAAAAAATCAGCTTCAAAACCAGAATATTGAACAAAAGTATTTTGACATCCTGCTTCTTTTTTAGTATATTTTTCAGGATTTTCGAGTATTCTATTCTTTAATTTCCAATTTTCATCATATATACATTGTTCAATGTTATCTTGTTGTTTATTTAAAATAATAGCATGTCCCCCTAAAGCATATGGTTCTACCCAAACTATTACTATTTTTCCTTTTAATTCTCCTTTATTATACTTGTCAATAATATATGACTCTAATGCCATATCTCCTACAGCAACAAATTGTATATCTCTATCAGATAATTCTTCAATATTATTTGTTGTTAAACTATATATATTATTCGGATAAGTTTCTATTCTTAAGCCAATATAATGATTTGTTAATTTAATCTTTATTGCTTCCGATTTATTCATATCAACAAAATCCATTCCACAAATATGTCTTGCTATATTTTCTTTTCTTAAGTTTTCAGCATCTACTAATTTAAAGTCATTTACTCCTAATTCAGTCAAAGCCTGTGCTATATAACCTCCAAGGGAACCGCATCCTAATATTGATACTTTTTTATCTATCATATTTCCGTCTCCACCCCTATAAAATAATCTTTTTCTATTTATTATTTCTGTCGTTAATTTTAATACTCTATTATCAGAGTAAATCATTCTATACGCAATATCAGGTGCTATTTTCCCCTTTCTAAATCCTTTTATATCGAAAATCCCTATATGATTAATACATGATAATATATATTTTCCTTTATCTTCTTGTGAAAATAATATTATTGGATTTCCTTTTCTGTTAGTTAAAAATTTTTTATATTCTCTTCCATTTTTACTTTTACTTAATATATTATAAAATTCCTTATTAGTATGTGGAAAAGGAGGATATATTTTTTCAGACATAGGTATATAAATAGCATCTTCAACTACCAATTCTTCTTGACAATTTCTCTTTGCATACTCAATTAATTCGTTGTAATTATTTCCACAACACCAAAAACTATAATCTTTACTATGTATACATTTTATTCTTTCAACTTTATTTAAAGGTTCAAAAAGAACATCCATATTTCCTAATGTATCCTCATCTGATATCCAATACGCATGAAATTCTTCTATAAAATCTTCTTTGTTAAATCCATTTAGACCATCATATATAATATTCCTTGCTTTATTAATCGATTCTTTAATAACTTCTATTGGCATTTTTGGATTTGGAATAGCTTCCTGATTAAACAAGCATAATTTTCCTGTTTTTTTATCAACATGTGGTAAATTTTTATATTCTTCACCTTTTACTCTAATTTCTGGAAATTGATATGGAAAACCTATGGGAAAGCTAATAATAAATTCTATATTTGTTCCATTTATTTCTTGTGAAGTTTCTACATATGAATTATTATATACATCTACTATTTTATATGTTATATCTTTCATATTTAATTCATTCATTATTTCTTTAAGCTGAGTGGCCGTCATTTTTCAAAATAGCAGGAGAAGAAGTCCTTACATAACTTTCCTCCTCTTGCTCCTCCTTATTTTTTTCTACTTTAGGGAATCTATCTCCAAATATTCCACTTAATATTTCATTTATTTTATCTATATCTTCTTCATTAGCTGCTTTATTAAGTTGTTCCTCTAGTTTTTCTAGTGATTCCATTATTTGCTCACGTTGTGCTTCAGATTTTTTTTCAAATAAATCTTCATATGGTCTTACTGGCTTGTTGCATGAAAAGTTATATTTCAATGTACTATTAATATTAGCAATTGTTCCTATTAACGAATTTAAGTCATTCTCAGTACTTTTGTAAAAATTATCTGCTACTAATATTGTAATTTCCAACCCTTTTAATGGAATGTTTTTGTAATCTTTCCAAGCTTTTAAATATTTAACATCACTTCTTACTTGTTCACCATAAATTTTTATTTTATCAATAAACCAATCCGTAAATTCTTTTGGATCACTTATACTCCAACCATTTTCCTTATGAGCTAAATAAATGTCTTCATTTTTACTTATGTATATAGGTAAATCTACATGATAATTTTCAGCAAATACCACTCTTACGCATGTGTTTTTATCAATTGGATTTGTAGAGGTATATCCTTGTACAGCATCTTTTACCCAAGTATGTACAGTTGTTGTTGAAGGCCATTCGCTTATATCTTTATCTGAATATCCTTGAATATAAACACCATCATCTACATCATATTCTTTATCTTCTATTGGATTAACAGTAGTCTTCATTGCAAAAGAACCTTGCATGTAAAATTTTGGTTGTAGTCTATCCTTTTCAGTAAATTTATTTTTAATTCTGGTTCTTAAACCGTTTCTACCTCTTATTAAGTTATCTCTTTTAGTTTCTCCTAACGTAATATTTTTATTAAAATTATTAAATGCTTTTTGAATTTTTTCTTTATTTCCCACAATAATTCCTCCTTTTTTTACATAATAATATATCTTTTTGATTAAAAATTTTGTCGAATCTTGTCATATTGGTAAATTTTATATTATATTTTGTCTTAATGCATTTTTCACTTTATATAATACAATAAACATTGCTATTACAAATAACATATATATCGATATTACTAAATTTATATCTTGAAACCATTGACATAGTTTTATTAGTACTTGAATATTTATCCCATAAAAAAACATATATCCTATACTGCCTAAAGTTTTGTTACTTCTACTTTTATAAAATACTCCACACATTGTAAAAGCAATTTTATTTAACACAGTACTTCCAAATAATGAAAAAATTAAAATTGCAGCTAACTGGTTATCCATTATATATTCAAACGGATTAGAAAACGCTTGGTCTCTTACAACACTATTAAATATTTTCACAATGTCATACATATAGTTCTCCTTTCCAAACAAAAAGCAAAATAATCTAGTAAAAACTAAAATATTTTGCTTTTTATCATTTATTTAATTAACTTTAAATTCATAGCATATTCAAATGATATTTGTTCAAATCTTTTAGTTTTTTTCCATCCATCCTC
>CALVKK010000064.1 GCA_944332645.1 uncultured Bacilli bacterium | reverse complement strand
TATCATTTTGATTATTATATTTTGTTAAACTATTATGATTTGTACTTTTATCTGATTTTACTTCTATTGGAATTATTTTATTTTTTCTTTGAATCACAAAGTCTATTTCATGCCTATCAAATGTATAATAATTTGGGGCTTCCTCAAAAATATAATTTAATACGTTAGCAACATAATTTTCAGTAAAAGAGCCTTTAAATTCTTCTAAAAGTTTATTACCCTCTAATATAATACTACTATCTAAATTAGACATTCGTCTTAAAAGGCCAACATCATTAAGATATATTTTATAAGCAGATAAATCATTATACGCTTTAAGTGGAAAGCTACATTTATTAACTAAATAACACTTAGTTATTAAATTAGCATCATTTAACCAATTTAATGCGCCCTCATATTCGCGTGCTCTCGCTCCTTCTTTTACTACGTTATAAATAAATTTTTTATTTTCTCTAGCTAATTGAGAAGGAACTCCATTCCAAATTAATGATATTTTATTTGCTACACTAGAATCAGTATGTTTAGAAAAATCATTTTCATAAGAATCTAAAATATTTTTTTGAATTTTATTAACTTTTTCAATATCCTTATCATTAACCCAACTATAGACTACTTCTGGATAACCACCAATTATATAATATATTTTTAATTTTTCTATTAACTGCGATTCAAATATTTTGGGAATTTGCTTTATTTCCATAGTATTTTTCATAACAGAAACCAAATTTTTGGAATTATCAGCAATTAAAAATTCACTAAAAGTCATAGGATATAAATTTAAAAAATCTACTTTTCCAACTGGAAACGAGGTTTTTGATAGCCTAATTCCAAGTAGTGATCCAGCACAAGCAACGTGGTAATCATTTGCCTCTTCACAAAAATATTTTAATGAATTTAAAGCATTTGGACATTCTTGTATTTCATCAAAAATTATTAAAGTTGTATTTGCATTTATTTTTTTGCCATTTGCTAAAGATAGTTGTTCAATGATTCTTTGAGGATCTTTGGTATTTAAAAATAGTTCAGCTAGTCCATCATCATGATCAAAATTAAAATATGCAACATTATCATAATTATTTACACCAAATTCCTTTAATATATACGTTTTACCAACCTGTCTTGCTCCCTTTAAAATCAAAGGTTTTCTGTCATTGCTATTTTTCCAATTAATAAGTTTTTTCGTTATAAATCTTTGCATATCGTCATCTCCTCTAGTAACATTATATCACACTTTTAAGAGAAGTATACCAATTTAAATCACACTTTTTAGTAATTTTTTAATAAAATTATCACATTTTTGTTAGTTTATGATTTAAACCTAATATAAGCCGATGATTCATGATGTTATACATCTTACTAAAGAATTTTATTAATTGTTAAAAAGTAAAGAAAAACCATTTACTATTTTGTAAATGGAATTAAAGCCATAAAACGTGCCTTCTTAACTTCATTAGCAATATGACGTTGATGTTTAGCACATGCACCTGTAATTCTTCTTGGTAAAATTTTACCTTTTTCATTACTTATATATCTTTTAATGACTTCGACGTTTTTATAATTCACATCATTGCCAGCACACATCTGACAAACTTTTTTCTTTTTGTGATAAAACTCTGCCATGTTTCCTCCTTAATCTAAAAAATTATCATCAATCGATACACTATCACCAAAATCAGCAAAAGGATCATTGTCAATATTAATATCATTAGCTGGTGGTTGATAATCGTAAGAAGAATTTCTAGCTTCAGATTGTGATTTAGATTCAAGAAATCTAACGTTGTCAGCTGATACATCTGTAGTATATCTTTTATTACCATCTTTATCTGTATAGCTACCAGTTTGAATTCTTCCTTCAACAGAAACTAAACTACCTTTGTTTAAATATTGACAAATGTTTTCTGCTTGTTTTCTCCAAGCAATCGTATTGATAAAATCTGTTCTTCTTTCTCCATTAGCTGTTGGAACACCATCTACTGCAACAGAAAAACGAGTATACGGTACATTTGAATTGGTGTATTTTAATTCTGGTTTGGCAGTCAATCTACCTACCAATAAAACCTTATTCATAAATCCTCCTTAGTCTTCGATTCTAGTAATCAAATGACGAATGATATCTTGTGTATTTCTTGCTTGTCTATCAAACTCATTAATAGCAGCATCATCAGTAGATTCAATGGTAACAAGATAATAAAAACCAGATTTAAAATCCTTAATTTCATAAGCTAATTCTCTTTGCCCCATATCTTTTTCACCAGTTATAGTAGCTTTATTATCTGTTAAAATTTTAGAAAATTTAGCAATCACATTTTTCTTCTCTTCTTCAGATAAAGTTGGTCTAGCTATAAACATGATTTCATATTTACGCATTCTCACACCTCCTTATGGTCTATTGGCTTTAATAATTAAAGCAAGGAGTAAATAATTACTCGTTATAGATTATAACAAACTAAATTAGTTTTGTAAATAGGTTTTCATCACAGATTGTGCAAAAAATATATTTTAAATATATAATTAATTTTAACAGCTACTTTTTATTTATTAATTATACAAAAATCATATGCATATACAAATACTTTTATTAGACAAAATATAAGAGGTGATTATTATGTATTATTTAAATTATTTTTTAATTTCTAGAAAGGGTTCCTATCATCTCAAACATTTTTAAATAAAATAACAAAACATTTTACTTATCTTCTAATTATTCTATTCATTTCAAATTTGTTTTGACAATTATTATTAAACGTTAAACCTAAAATAGCAGATATCTCCATCTTGCATCAAATAATCTTTACCTTCTAGCCTTACCTTTCCGGCTTCTTTTACTGCTTTTTCACTACCATATCTTTCTAAAGAATAATAACTAAACACCTCAGCTTTAATAAAACCTTTCTCAAAATCAGTATGAATAATACCTGCGCATTCTGGAGCTTTCATTCCTTTTTTAAAAGTCCAAGCTCTTACTTCGTCAGTTCCTGCAGTAAAAAAGGTCTCTAATCCCAACAATGAATAGGTTGCTTTAATCAATTTATCTAATCCACTTTCTTCGATTCCTAAATCCTTTAAAAACAAAGATTTTTCCTCATCTTCTAAATCACTTAATTCCGCCTCTATTTTAGCACAAACTTTGATCACTTTAGAATTTTCAGCTTCGGCATATCCTTCGACTTTGATAACGTGAGGATTGTTTTTAGCTACCAAATCTTCTTCACTAACATTTGCCATATAAATAATTGGTTTAAAAGTAAGAAAATTAAATGGTTTAATTATCTTTATTTCCTCATCATCTAATTGCATCCGCCTAATTGGAAAGTTTTTTAATAAACTTTCTTTTATCTTGTTTAGTAATTCTACTTCTTTCAAAGTTTCTTTATCTTTCGACATTGTTGCTTTTTTGCCGATTCTATTTAATCTATTGTCTACTACTTCTAAATCCGCTAAAATTAATTCAACATTAATTATTTCAATATCCCGAATCGGATCGACCGCTTCTTCGACATGAATAATATTTTTATCTTCAAAACATCTTACCACTTCGACAATCGCATCTACTTCTCTAATGTGAGACAAAAATTTATTACCCAAACCCTCACCTTTGGAAGCACCACTAACGAGTCCAGCAATATCAGTAAATTCAAAAGTGGTAGGAACTAGACTTTTAGGTTGATATAAGTCGTTTAAAAAATCTAAACGTTTATCCGGCACGATAACTACACCAACATTAGGTTCGATAGTCGCAAAAGGATAATTAGCCGCTAAAATATTTTTTTTTGTTATTGCATTAAATAAAGTACTTTTACCAACATTTGGTAATCCTACTATACCAGCAGTCAATGCCATAAAATCACCTCAAATACTAATATAGTATATCATTTTATTTCGTTTTAAACAACAAAAACTCTACATATGTAGAGTTTACATGGTTGCTAAAGTATCGATTCCCAAAGGTAACCCAGCAATATACCAAACAACTAGCAATAATAACCAGAAAATAACTGTTATAATAATAATTGGCAAAATTAATCGCAAAGTATTAAACAACGTTACCTTATTTTCATTAGTATTATATTTTTGGATAAATCCAACCATGATTATAAAGAATATAAATAATGGCGTTATTATCTTTCCGACGCTATCTGCAGCTTTAAATACGAATTGAGCAAAATCAGGTGTTAAATTCCCACGCATGAATAGTGGCACTAAAACTGGGGAAATTAAGACCCATTTTTCGATACTTCCTGGTATCAAAATACTCATCAAAACAATGAAAATGAACGATACAATAATTAACAATATGCCAGTGAAATCAAATAGACTAATTAGATAGATTAATTTGTTAGCGACAACGACACCAAGATTAGTCCAATCGACTATTGCTATTAAAATTGCTGATAAAAACATTAAGACAAATAAATAGCCAATGTTATTAAATTCCTTGGTAAAGCTAAATCCAAAATCATGATTATTTTTAAAATTCTTACTGACCAATCCATAAATTAAACCAGTAATGCTAACATGCACTAAAAACAAAAACATAAATGATAAATTAAAAGGTGCTGAAGAACTAAATAACTTTGCTATATACACATTTTGTGTAGGATCTAATAACAAACCTCCAGGAATAATTAGTAATATCATAACTATTAAAAATAATGTAAAACCAATCAAACTAAAAGTAATTGCTTTTGTTGATGTTACTAATTCATCTTCATATTTATCAGTAGCAACAACTTTTTTATTTAAATATTTTTCAACTAAAAAAGTAAGTAAAAAACTTAAAATAATCGTGCTGGCAATCATAATATATAAATTTGAATTTAAACTAAATGTATATGTCGAATCAACATCAACTATAGCAGCAGCTTCTGTTAATATTCCTAATGCATAATCGTTGTAATTATAAATTATACCCGTTCCATATCCTAAAGTTATACCTAAAAATAACGTTATCACACCTAAAACAGGGCTTCGATTAGCATATTGATATAAAACTCCTACTAGAGGAATTAAAATAATATAGCCATAATCGCCAATCATCGTAGAAATAATTCCCACAAAGATAACAATAAATGTTAATGCATTAGATCTCAGTTTCCTAAATGGAGAAAATAAGTGTTTCAACAATCCACTACTTTTAGCAATTCCAACCGCCATCAAAGATAATATAATCATAGCTAAAGGTTGTAACAAATTAAAATTAGTCATTACATTACTGAAAAAATAAGTAAATCCTTCTTTAGAAAAAATATTGCGAACTACTACTATGGAAGTTTCCAACATCCCGTTCTCAATTGTAGTTTGTGTACCTTCAACATTAAGCAGAGATAACCAACTGCTAGCAAATATAGCAATAGCAATTAGAATAATCATTGTCAAGACAGGTGACAGCAGCCTTCGCTTTTTATTTTTACTGTTCATAAAAGCCTCCTATAAATCAATAACTTTCTTTAATTTTTTGTTAAATTCAATACGTGGCAACATAATACTTCTGCCACACTGGCAACATTTTATTTTTATATCGATTCCAACCCTAGTGATCTCAAACTGATTGCTACCGCATGGGTGTTCTTTCTTCATCATAACAATACTACCTATCTTGTATTCTTTCATCATAAATCTCCATTCATTTTAAGGTCTCTTGATATTGTTTTTATCTAGTTCAATTTTAATTGCCTCGCGCATTTGTCGTTGAACTTCGTATTGCGATCCAGCTGCAACTTCGGCAACCAATCTAAAAGTTAAAGAACTATCGTTTAGTTTTTCAATACCTAATGAAGTAACTTCACCTTTTAAAGTTTTTATTTTTTTACTCAATTGTTTACACAAATTATTTAAAACTTTTCCGACAAACTCAATGTCTGAATCATAAGCAATGTTAAAGTCAACTATAGCCATAGATCGATCAATCG
>CALVKK010000063.1 GCA_944332645.1 uncultured Bacilli bacterium | reverse complement strand
AATATGAACGTGGAGTTTTAGGACAAGCTTTAGTTTACGATGATATAAGTCGTCAACCAAATCGCAAAACATGTGTTTTATTACCTTGGTGAAGAATAAAAAAAATAATAATTAAAAAATAATTTAAAATTTTTAAATAAAAATATTTTGGCTTTGAAAAAAATGTGCTATAATATATACAGCACAATAAAGGAGGATTTATGAATAAATTTTTAGTTTTATTACTTTTGCCTAGTTTAATATTTTTAAGTGGATGCAATAACCAAAAAAAATACGAAGAAGCAATTAGCGAGTATGCTACAGCTTTTTATAACGATTATCAAAAAGGAAGCATAGGATTGACTAATCCGACTATATCAATCGCGCAGTTGAAGGAAGCTAATGAATTAGTGCAAGCTAATTATGATTTATCTAAACTTGATGGTTGTGAAGACCAATCATATGTAGAACTTATTATTGATGAAGAAACCCAGGACATATTAGAGATAAAATATTTTTTGCAGTGTGAATAATGTTAAAAACATTATTTTTTTTAAAAATGTATGATTTTTAAATTCCAACAAGCAAATTAACCAATAGTTATCAAAAAACATAAAATTAGTTAATAAAAAAAATAAAAAATAAAATAGTTTAAAATTTAAAAATATAATATTAGTCATTTGAGCCTGACTTTCAAATGTGTTATATTGAGTTTGAAAGGAGGAATTTAATGTTAAACCAATCAATATTGGTAGGTAGAATCGTTAAAGAACCGGAAGTTAGAGAGACAGAAAACGGGACGAAAGTTACTAATATCACTTTAGCAGTTCAACGTTCTTACAAGAACATTGATGGGGAATATGATACTGATTATATTTCTTGTGTTTTGTGGAAGGGTATTGCTGAAACGACTGCTGAATATTGCAAAAAGGGTGATTTGATTGGAGTTCGTGGTCGTATCCAAACAAGAATAGTTGAATATCCAGAAGCTGTCAAACATAACATTATGGAAGTGGTCGCTGAAAGAGTTACTTTTCTATCAAGTAAAAAACAAGAAGCTTAAGGTTCTTGTTTTTTATATGAGTAATCTTCATAAAAAATGTTATCAGGTTTAGTTTTAAATATTTTTGCTATATTCAAGGCTGCTTCATAGCTTAATCTTCTTTTTCCATTTTCAATTTGCCAATAAAAAGATTTACTAATTTTTAGTTTGTTCGCCATGTCTTGACAGCTATAATTATTTTTAATACGATATTCTTGCAGTTTATTCATTCATATCAACTCCTTATGTTAATTATACATTAACTATAAATTAATTTCAAGTAAATGTTAACAAAAAATTAAAAAAGTTGTAAATACTTTTAGATATGATATAATAATGTTAACAAATTGATTACGGAGGTAGATATAATGATAATCGGCGAAAGATTAAAAGAAGCGCGGATAGCCAAAAAATTATCGCAAGAGACACTAGGCAATTTATTGGGAGTTTCTAAAGTTTCAATCTGTGGCTATGAGAAAGGGACTCGAACACCTAATATGAGCAATTTTTTAAAATTAATTGAGATATTAGATCTTGATGCGAAGTATGTTTTAGGTTTAGATATACGTGTTATAGATGAGAATAATGAAGAATATCCAGTAAAAATGGCTAAAAATGACATTCAAATAATTGAGTCAATCAAACAGAATCGTGAATTATATAATATGTTTTGCAGTAATCCAAAAAGAACAGTTGAAAGAATTAAAAGTAAACTTAATTTCAAATAAATAGTATTGTTCTTTTTTCTTTTAAAATATTGATAAGTAGGTTATAATATAAAAGGGAGAAAGATAATATGTATAGAAAGAAAAATAAAACTAAAAAAAAGAAAATTATTATTATCTGTATTGTGTTTCTCTGTTTAATATTCGGTTTTATTGTTAATGTAATAGTAACCGATAGAGAGCTAACTGTTTTTGAAAAAGCAATCAAAGATAGTGTTTTAACTGTCCAAAAAATTATTAGTTATCCCATTGATTTTATCATCGGAAAAATTGATGAAGGTAAAAAGAAAAATCAAATGTATGATGAGTACAATGATTTAAAAAACAAATTGGTTCAATATCAAAAATATCAAATCGAAAACGAGGAATTAAAAAAACAGTTAGATGAAATGAAAAAATTATTAGATATCAATGTTGCTTTATCTGAATATACATATATTAATGCTACAGTTATTAGTCGTGATCTTAATTTTTGGTCAGATACCATAATTATTAACAGAGGCGAACATGACGGAGTAACTGTTGATATGCCGGTAGTAGTAGGAGAGGGATTAATTGGTAAAGTCATTCAAACATCTACATTTAATAGTACCGTTAGATTGTTAACCGCAACTGATGTTGTGGAAAAAATATCAGTTAAAATAAAATCTGGTGATGATTATGTCTATGGTATTTTAAGTGGATATGATAGTAAAACAAAAACACATATTATAGAAGGAATATCACAAACAAATACGATTGAAAAAGGATCCTTGGTAACTACTACAGGTATGGGTGATATTTTTCCTGCAGGAATTGTTATTGGGGAAATTACGGGTGTTAGAACAGATACATTTGATTTATCTAATGTTTTAGAAATGCAGTCAGATGTTAATTTTGATAACATTAGTTATGTTACCATATTAAAGAGGAATATATGATAATTTTAATATCAATTATATCTTTTTTCCTAGATGGGATACTGTCACATTATATTTTGCCAAATAGTTTGTTTTTGCCTCTTTTCACTGTTGTTGCTTTAGTTTTAATATACCCTTATTTTAATAATAATAACTATCGTTATTTTAAATATATAGCATTGCTTGGATTGCTTTATGATATTTCTTACCTAGATACTTTGTTTTTAAATTTTTTTATTTTTATAATTATTGGATTTATAGTGGGATTATTTAATTATTTATTATCTAATAATTTATATGTTAATGTCTTGATTACTGCAACTGTAATAGTTTTATATCGAATTATAAATTATTTATTTGTTGTTTTATTTAAAAATTTACCTTTTTCATTATTTGATTTATTTAAAAATATATATTCTTCATTGTTGTTAAATATTATATATTGTGTCATAGTTTACGTTTTAACTGAAATGTATAGCAATAAAAAGAAAATACTAAGAAGTAAATAGTTGACATGAACAATCTGTTGTGCTAAAATGTTTTGTGTTGTAATCCGCTGATTTGCAATTCATGATTACAGTTTATAAAGGAGAGTGATATCGTGAATTTAGTAGACAAAATAACTTCAAAACAAATTCGCCATGATATACCTGAATTTAGGGTTGGCGATACCGTCAGAGTTAATGTTAAAATTGTCGAAGGAAAAAGAGAGAGAATTCAAGCTTTCGAAGGTTTAGTAATGGCTATTCAAGGTAGTGGTGTTAGTAAGAATTTTATTGTTCGTAAAACATCAGGTGGAGTAGGCGTTGAAAGAACGTTTCCTATCAATAGTCCAATTATCGATTCTATAGAATTAATTAGAACTGGTAAAGTAAGACAAGCGAAACTTGGATATATCAGAACAATGTTAAAACAGCCAAAAATAAAAGAACGTTTAATTGACGGAAATGAAAAAGCTTAAGAAGCTTTTTTTGTTTAAAAATTTTAAAAAATAGTATATAATAATAGTGAGAGTGAAATTATGAAAATTTTAAAAGAATCAATGCCATATATAATTATTTTAATAGTTGTTTTAATAGTAAGAGCATTCCTTTTTACACCAGTTATTGTTTCTGGTACTTCGATGGCTGATACATTGCAAGATGGCGAAATCTTAATTTTGAAGAAATATGACAAATCGTACGAAAGATTTGATATTGTGGTTTTTAACTACAATAATTCTAAATTAGTTAAGAGGATAATTGGTTTGCCAGGTGAAACGGTCGAATATAAGGATGGAGTATTATATATAAATGGTTCACCAATCGATGATCCTTTTGCTAGTAAAACTAGAGATTTTAAACTTTCTAATTTAAATATTGACGTAATTCCAGAAGGCTATTATTTTGTTATGGGGGATAATCGTAATAATTCAAGTGATAGTAGGATTATTGGTCCTATTTCTTTAGATAGCATTGAAGGAACAACAACATTTAGTCTTTGGCCGATTGGTTTTATCGAATAAAACCAATTTTTATGTTATAATATAGCGGTGAGGATTTTATGAATAGAGTTTTAGGTGGTTTTAAAAACATGCTTCGTCAATGGCGAATAAATATTAAACGCAAAAAAGTTAAAGAAAAAAAAGATAAATGTACTAAATCAAAATCTTTTGCGTACAGTCTATTAGCTATTTTATATGCACCATTTGGTTACTTATTCAATTTTAATAATAAAAGAAAAAAGGCAACTAAATTAAAATTAGAACCGTTATTTAAGGAAATCGAATTAAAATTAGATCATGCGCCTTTGGAAAAAGATATTAATATTGAAAAGATTGAGCAAAAAGTGGACATTTTAAGGAGAAAAATTGTTAAAACATTACCTGGCGAAAAAAAAGAATATTATCAAACGAGATTAAAAAAAGTCGTTATAAAAAAAGATGAGGTCAAAAACCAAATTATTAAATCTCCAACGAAAGAAGAAAAAAATTTTTTAAATAATGATCCCATAAATGTCAATAAAGAAAAAAACAAATTAGAATTTAGGCCATTGCCTTTTAATAAAACTGTACCGTTAACAGAAGAAACATCTAATTTTCAGTTAAAACAACCTCCTTCTTTTATCAAAACTAAAGAAAATAAAACGAAAGATATTATTCAAAAGGAAAATCTAAACTTTATTAAGGACGCCAATAATGAATTAAAAAAAAGTTATGAACTTCTTAATAAAATAGAAGAAAAAATCACCAAAACTACTATTTATAATCATTTTTATGATCTTGAAAATAAATTGAAGCTTTTACGTCAAAAAATGGAAATATTAAAAGAAAAATATAAAGAGCTTGAAGGTAGCTTTGATGAATCAATTTATATGAAAGAGGACTATTATAAATTGCTTAAAGATGGAAAAAGCATTAATATAATTTTAGAAAAAATAGAAGGTGATTTTAAAGCAATTTTATTAAAGAAAAAAAATATATTTTATGAAAAAAAGCAACCAAAGCAAGAGAATGAAAAAAAGAAACAAGTTACTGTTAATTTAGAAGAAGAAAAACCAATTAAAGAAAATAAAATTGATCTTGAAAAAATTAAAGCTCAAGAATTAGTTTTAGAGAATATCATCATGCAAAATCGTTACCTTGAGGAACATTTTCAAAAAATTACTAAGACTAATAATCGCAAAAAGACATTGTTTTCATCCTTGCTAATTTTTTCAAAAAACATTGTTAATTTTACTATTTCTCTATTTCCTTTTTCTTTGTTTAAAAATAAAATATTGGGAAGTTTAGTTAGTACAATTATGTTAAATAATTCAATTAAAACTATGAGAAAAATGGTAGACCATAATTTAGAAGCTAAATATTTATTATTAGACGAGTATAAAAATCAGCAACAAATGTTGCTCCATATTTATAAAATAAGTAACAACTCGTTAATAGAATTAGCTATTTTAAAAAAACAATTATTTAGTTTTTATAACAATAATGAGTTAAAACTTTTGTTGGATCAAATTACAACTATCGAGGAAAGCATTATTCAGCAACTTGAATTGTTAAAACTAAACGATAAAAAAATAAGTAAAATTTTAGTTAAAATGAAAAAGGAAATATAATATTATTTTTTATATAAGAAAAATTAAGGAAGTGATAAAAATGAACGAAAATCAAGATAAAGGGTTGCATAAAAGTGTAATCAACTGCTTGATACCGATTTAGTAAACCCCTCCAAGAAATCCTTATAAATAAAGGGATTGTGAGATTTTAAATCTTGCACATTTTTTCAAATAAACTGCAAAAATGAACTAAATAAGTAAATTTTATTAAAAAATAGG
>CALVKK010000062.1 GCA_944332645.1 uncultured Bacilli bacterium | reverse complement strand
ATATTACAATATTTGTTAATGCATCTTTAGAGCCCTTAGATACTACCATTTCTATATTATCTAATCAATTAATTATTGTAACTATTATAGTATCTCTTTTAGCTTTTGTTATTGGTTACTTTATATCTAAAAGAATTAGTAAACCTATCGAAAAAATGAATAAAAATGCTTTAAAACTAGCTAATGGTGATTATAACTTTAAATTTGACAATAACTCTAAAATATCAGAAATAGATGAACTTGCTGATACATTAAATTACGCGAAAAACGAACTAGAACATACCGATGAATTAAGAAGAGATTTACTTGCTAATGTATCACATGATCTTAAAACACCACTTACTATGATCAAAGGTTATGCGGAAATGATTAGAGATTTAAATTATAATAACGAAGAAAAAAGAAATGCTAATTTAAATGTTATAATTGAAGAATCAGAACGCTTAAATGTTTTAGTTGAAGATCTTTTAACTTTATCTAAAATTCAAGCTAATAAGGATACTATAAATAAAGAGGAATTTGATTTAGTTGCATTAATTAATAATGTTATTAAAAGATATAGTATTTATAAAGAAATCGAAGGATATGTTTTTGAATTAAATATGCCAGATGAAGTGATTATAAATGCTGATAAAAAGAAAATAGAACAAGTTATTTATAATTTAATTAACAATGCTATAAATTACACAGGTAAAGATAATAAAGTAATTATTAATGTGATTAAAGGAAAAAAAATAAGAGTAGAAATTAAAGATACTGGTAAAGGAATTAAAAAAGAAGATTTACCTCATATTTGGGAAAAATACTATCATTCTAAGAAGAAACATAAAAGGAATGTAATTGGTACTGGCATTGGTTTATCGATTGTTAAAACGATACTAGAAAGTCATAATTTCAAATATGGCGTTATTAGTAAATTAAATAAAGGAACTACATTTTATTTTGAAATATAAGAAACATTTATAATAAATAGATGTTTTTTTGTTTTATATGATATAATTAACAGTAGGAGGAATATATATGGAATTAAGAGAAGTTTATTCTAAAATGTTTGGTTGGATGTTTGTAGGATTATTAGTGACGTTTTTAACAGGTTATGTAGTATCCAATAGTTATGATATTTTATTGTTAGTAGCTCAAGTGCCATTTATTGTCTATGCAATTATTGAAATAGGATTAGTGATATTTTTTTCACTTAAAATACGTACTATGAGTAGTACTACTGCTAAAATATGCTTTTTACTTTATTCATTTGTAACAGGGCTTACATTTTCTTTTCTATTTTTAGTTTATGAGTTATATTCAATGATTTATGTGTTTGGAATAACCGCATTATTATTTGGTATATTTGCACTAATAGGATATTTTACTAAAATTGATTTAAGTAAGTTTAGTACATTTTTATTTATGGGGCTATTTGCAATAATTATATGTAGTTTAATTAATATGTTTATTGGTAATGAAACATTTGATTTAATTTTAACTATAATAGGTATTGTTATATTTTTAGGTTATACAGCGTATGATATTCAAAAAGTAAAATATAATTTAGATACATTCCCACAAGATAATTTAGCCATTTATGGAGCTTTAGAATTATATTTAGACTTTATTAACTTATTCTTAAAATTATTAAGATTATTTGGAAAAAGAAGGAATTGACTTGATATAGTATGTTAGATATAAAAATTTGTAATATTATTCAATAAACACCATATAAAAATTTAATTTGGTGTTTTTACTTTAAAAATCAACACTAAATTTGCTATCTTTTTTGATTAAAATATAGTATAATTAAATAGGTGAGAGCTATGGTTTTTATTTTATATGGGACGGTTGATTATTTAATAAATAAAACCATTGATAAAATTGTCAATGATAATAAAATTGATGAATTTAATATAAACAAATATGATTTGACTAATAATTTATTAACTGAGATCATTAATGACGCAAGTAGCATGTCATTATTTGGTGATAAAAAAATAATAATTGTTAATAATGCTTATATATTTACTAGTTCAACAAAAAAATATATCGAACAAGATTTAAACGCCTTAGAAAATTATTTAAACAATATTAATACGAATACATTTTTGATATTTGTTGTAAATGAAGAAAAATTAGATGAAAGAAAAAAAATTACTAAATTAGTTGATAAAATTGGAAAAATTATCGAATGCAATAATGTTGACAACATAACTATGATTAAAGAATTATTAGATGATTATCAGATGTCAGATCAAAACGTAAAATATTTATTGGAAAGAGTAGGGAACAACTCTACTCTTCTTAATACTGAAATTGAAAAAATTAAGATTTATAAGGATACTGATAAAAATATCACAAAAGAAGATATCGATTTACTGACCTCAAAATCACTAGAAGTTAACAATTTTAAATTGATTAACGCAATTATTAATGGTGATAAATTAAATGCCTTGAATCTGTATCATGAGCGAATAAAATTAAATGAAGAACCGATTGCTATTATTGTCACATTAGCTAATCAAATTCGAATTATGTATCAAGTTAAGCAATTATATTTAGATGGTCATACAGAAAACAGTATTGCTAGTATTTTGAAAATTCATCCGTATCGTGTTAAATTAGCTAATCAGAATTCCAAACAATATGATGCTGATAAATTATTAACTTATTTAAAAAAATTAGCTGATTTAGATATAAATATAAAAACAGGACGAATCGATAAAACGTTAGGATTAGAATTGTTAATAATTTCACTATAATTTTAAATATTAAATAAAAATATATTCAACTTCCGATAATATATATTATGTTAACCAAAATATTT
The DNA here is from genome assembly GCA_944332645.1 of uncultured Bacilli bacterium. Classification (GTDB taxonomy): domain Bacteria; phylum Bacillota_I; class Bacilli_A; order RF39; family UBA660; genus Faecisoma. The sequence goes on along the minus strand of CALVKK010000062.1, from coordinate 3,421 downwards.
TGAATAATAATATAATTTAAAAAAGAAAGGAAAAATATGGAATTAAAAGAATTAAGCAATTATTTAAGCACTGAACTATTAAAACAACCACTAATTTTAACTTTATTTTTAATTGGAATTATAGGAATTATAATAACAATAATAAAAAAACTTAAAAAAGGTAAAAGAAAAAATAAATGATTGTTTTGCATAAAGTAAAAATCAAGTTATATTTTTGACTACTCTTTTAAATTCTTGAATAATTATTTGTTTTTGGAAAATAATATTAATGGGTGATTATAATGAAAAAGAGTGCTAATGCTAATAGAAATTGTGATGCAAATAAATCATGCAAAGATTGCAAAAATAACGCTAATTCAAACATGAACAAAAACAAGCAAAACAATGCTAATGCTAATACTTCTTCAAATTATGATTTTGAATAAGTCTTAACCCAAGAAAAAAGGTCCAATATAGGACATTTTTTCTTTTATTGATTTATAAATTCGACATACTTGCATCCATGATCAATGTCATAATTAGAACACCCTAACATTATATTACCATTTGTAGTCATAGTTTTAAACATTAAATAACCATTACAATTAGGACAAGGTTTTAAATTTATTTTATGATTTAATTCGATAGTTTTAAAATCACAAATTTCATCATCAGAACAACAGCGATATATATATGAATTGATATCTTTGAAGTATACTTTTTTTAAAATGCCGCCACATTTAGGACATTTTATACTTTTTAATTGATCTGTATATTGCTCGATTGCATCATCCATAAATTCAACATTAATATTGTTTTTTAGTTCAATTACAAAAGGTGAAGGCTTCGATTTTGGCACAATTATATAAACTTTATTTTTAGTTCTAGTTAATGCTACATAAAACAATCTTCTTTCTTCAGCATATTGATTAGATTTTTCACCTAAAATTTCAAAAATAGGATCATCTTTAACTTTAGATGGAAATCCATATGTCGAATTTATAGCATTTATTACGATGACTTCATCAAATTCTAATCCTTTTGACTTATGAACAGTAGCAAATTGAATTTGAGCATTTTTATTATCGATACTGATTATTCTTTCTTGATGTTGAATGAACAATCCTGTTTTAATTAATTGATCAATATCAGAGTTATATCTTCCTATTAACAGAATTGAACTATTAGGATTTTTAGTGTAAATCTCATTAATTATATTTGCGATAACAAGAGCCTTATTATAAATTTTCTCGCTATCATCATATGAATAAACACAAACGGGTTTATCTATGTGTTTATTAGAATGTAGCGTTTTTTTAAGATTATTTTCATCTTTTTGAACAAACTCCCCTGCTACATCGATTAATTCTTGAGCATTACGATAAGTTCTAGTGATTTTTAATACTTCTCCGTAACCCATTTCTTCTTCAAATTTAGTAAATAATTCAACATTAGAACCAGCGAAAGAGAATATTGCTTGCCAATCATCCCCTACTGCAATAACATTGGAAGAAAACAAATCGGAAAATTCTTTTACTAAATCAAATCTTTGCTTTGAAATATCTTGGTATTCATCGATTATTAAATATTTATATTTCTTTAAAATAAGATTATTATTGTTTTTTAACACTTTAGTTGCTTTAATAATCATATCTTCAAAATCTATTAAATTTTTTTTCTCTAATTGTTCTTGATAATAAATATATAATGGCTTAATTGTCTTTAAAAACATTTTTGTCCTTAAGTTGTTAGTACTGTTAAACATTTTATCAAGCATATCATAACTATAATCATTTAGTTTGAATTTATCAATAAATTCTTGAGCTAAAATAATATATTTATAAAAATAAGAATCAATACTAGTATCACACAATTTTTTAAATATTTCTTCATCACTTTTTCTTTTTAAAACAAAACCGTTTTCCTGCAATAACTCTTCTAGATGAGTAAGTAATGATCTTCCATCATTGAACTTAGAATATGTGGCGATCATTTTTGTGCCATTACGAACATGAATTTGTTTTTTTAAGTTAATATTATGGATATATTTATTTAAATTATCTTCGGAATAATATAGACAAGTTCCATTTTGATTTATACCAAAATGTTCTAAATAAATAGTATTTTCTCCTTGTTTGATAGTAAAATCAGGGTGATAAACAACATTATTATTATATAAATATCTTTTTTCATATTCGTATTCTAGCCCATTCAAATATAAAAAATTAGCAATTTTAACTTCTTCATTAGATCTTAAATATTCACTTTGAATACTTCTACGATAAGTATATCTTTTTTTTATAATCTCATCATTATAATTATTTAAATTATCTTTCAAACTTTCAAATAACATATCACTTTTATATTTATGGAATTCTTCTAACGAATCAAAATTATACATATTTTCATCGACACCTAAATAACAAGCCAAAAAGTCAATCATATCTTTCAAATCATTTTTATTTTGAAATAGTTTTTCTTTAAAATAAGATAAATAAATATTGTATTTTATTGAATCATTAGCTATTGCTTTTTTAGAGTCATTCTCATCTAAAATACTTTTCCCTAATTGGTGAAAAGTTTTTACATCAACATTTAATTTTAAAACTTTATTTAATTTTTCGTCTAATTCATCGACATTTTTCCTAGCAAAAGAAATAGCCAAGATTTCGCTGTTAGGTATATTACATTTATCGATTAAATATTTAATTTTCGCAATCATTGTAGTTGTTTTCCCACTACCTGCTCCAGCTATAATTAAATTGTAATCCTCATCGGTTAGAATAGCTATTCTTTGTTCTAAATCTAATGAAATGTTGGGATTTATTTCATCATATAAATGATCAAAATATTCTTTGTATTCAGCTAACTTATTTAAAATAAATTGGGTATTATGTTTTTTCAATTCTTGACTATCATATATTCCTAGTTTTAAAGCTTTTTTAACTCCTATATATTCATCTAACATATCTATCATATAATCACCTATTTTCACTTTTTATTATAGCAAAGTTTTTAAATATTTAAAAGACAAAATGATTAACTAGCATAAATAAGACACCAATCATAAAAAATAAATATACTACTCCCCTTTTTTGATAACTTTTGGCAGTTGGCAATAGTTCATATAATGAAATATGGATCATTATTCCTGCTATAACTCCAAATAAAAAACCCATAATTCGATCATTGATAAAATTACTTAAAAATAGATAAGTTAATAGTGCTCCAAATGGCTCTGAAATACCAGATATAAATGTATAAAATAAAGCTTTAAATTTACTATTTGTTGCGTAATAAATTGGAATTGATATACTGATACCTTCTGGGATATTGTGTAAAGCGATTGCTATTGCTAATGAGATTCCTAGCATAACATTACTGTTTGTAGCCATAAAAGTAGCAATCCCTTCCGGAACATTATGGATAATTATCGCCAACA
>CALVKK010000061.1 GCA_944332645.1 uncultured Bacilli bacterium | reverse complement strand
GCTGAACCATAATGTTGGAATGTTGGTTTTACCTCATTTCTTCTAGCATTTATTTCAGCTTCCATACTTCTTATTTCGCTATCACTCAAATTTTCTGCTGAACCATAATGTTGGAATGTTGGTTTTACCTCATTTCTTCTAGCATTTATTTCAGCTTCCATACTTCTTATTTCATTTTCATTCAAGTTATCTATGCTCATCTTGATTACCTCCCTAATATAATTATATTTTATCATAAATTTTAATAATTTTATCATTTTTTGATACATTTTATCAAAATGTAGTATAATTTAACTAGTTAGTAGTTATTACTACCTATAAATTTATGCCTAGTGGTTGTTATACTTCCACCAAAAGGGCACCATAGGGAAATTAGTTGAACTAATCGACTTTTATATATGAAGGGTTAATTTCGGTTAACCTTTTTTGTTTGCTCGAAAGGAGTTGATTAGTTATGCAGATAATAAAGGAACAATTAGATATTGATGAGATATTAGAAAAACGGATAAAAAATATACTTAAATTTCTCAATATCAAATCAAAAATTATTAAAGGTAATATCATTCATATTCCTAAAACTAATATTGCTTATATTGAGCCACATAAGTTAGAGATTAATAATATAACCTATCTATTTTTTAATGAATGTGAGAATGTTTATATTAATACTCTAGAAAAATTTATATCTTTTAATGATTTAGAAACTCATATTAAAGCAAATAAAACGAAACCTATTGACTTTTAGAATAAATAATACTATTATATAAAACCATAAATGAATGCAGTATCTCGTTTATTAGAAAGAGAGGTACTTCTATGATTAAACACTTAAAATTAAATAAATATAATAACTATTCAAGAGGAATAATATTGAAAAAAAATAAAGAGATTAAAGAACTAAAAAAAGAAAACTCTCATCTTCAAGAGATAGTTGATTACTTTAAAGATTTATTTAATAAATTACTTAATTTCTTTAAAGATAAAATGTTTGATAATAATAAGGAAAGAGAAATGTATTTTAAAGTATCTAAAGATTTATACAATGAAGATATATTTAATGATAATGAGTTTAACTCTATTGAAGATGATTATAATTGGAATAAAGAACAAGATAGCAAAGATAAAGATGATTTTGAATTATAAGTCACATTATTCTATCTAAATTTTATCTAAATTAAGTCATGATAATTGTTTTTAGATGATTTGTATTGTATAATAAAAGGGAAATAAGCTATAAAGTTTTGTAAGAAAGAAGAGATAAAAATGAACACTTTATTAATAATAATTGATTTACAAAAAGATTTTATAAATTCTAATACCAAGCATATAATCAATAAAATAACTGAACTTGAAAAAAAATATAAATTTATAGTTTTTACTAAGTTCATAAACAATAAAGATAGTATTTATGTTAAAAAATTAAATTATCACGGATGTATAACTGAAGATAGTCAAAAAATAGTAATAAATACCAATAACAATAAAATTATAAATAAAACAATTTATAGCGCTTATAATAATGAATTAATAAATTATATTAAAGATAATAACATAGACGAATTACATTTATGTGGTATTGATACTGATGCTTGTGTTTTAAAAACTGCTTTAGATTTATTTGAAAATGGATATGATGTAAAAGTTATTGAAGATTGTTCTATGAGCCACTCTGGAATTGAGTATCATAATTCAGCAATTAAAATGTTAAAAAAATTAATTGGAAATCAAAATATTATAAAAATGTTAGGAAGTGATAATGATGATTGAATATGAAGAATTATTTAAAAACTTTTCTAAATTAGGATTAGATGAAAAAAGAAATAAATATAGTGAAGAAATGATTAAAACATCATTATTACTTAAATCATATTTAAATCAGAAAAATTTAGACTTAATTGATACGCCATATAACTATAAAAGTGGTGAATACAAAAAATTGACAGAATCTGAATTATTAAATATTAATTTCAGAGATTTATATATACTAAAAGCAGAATTATTAATGCTTATTAATTGTATTAATCAAGATAGAAAGTAGGTGCTACTAATGGAGGAATATGTAGCTGGACTTAAAAACAAATTTGGATATAGCGATGAGTTATCTAATTTTTTAAATCAATTAATTCCTAATTTAATTAAGTATTATGGTGAAGAATATAAGGATATAATTTTTTCAGCTTTATCAAATTGTGAAATACATTTTCAAGATAAAGAAGAAGATCCTAAAACGTTCTTAAATTCATATTTTGATTCTAATAAAGAGTGGGAAATGCCTGATCTTGGAGGTGCATTTTATCATAATGAAATTAAATTAAAAGATAATCAAGTTATAGCTAAACCTATTATTTATTTAAAAAGAGTTTATTTTGGAATGTATAAACCTTTTGATTTTAATGATGACAAACAAGTTAATACTCTAATACACGAAATTTGTCATTTAATCAAAGGTTATGGAAAAATAAAAATAGAAAATGGAAAAATAATTGATTCAACTGGATTAATGAGAGATACCTATTCTTATAGTCAAGAGACTGGCGTTGTAGAAGAAAAAAACGATATGGTAGGAATTGAAGAAGCTTTAAATGATGTAGAAACAGCACAGATTCTTGAAATGATGACAGGAAGAAAACAAGAAGTAGCTGGTTATAAGGCCGCCGGATATTCTGCAACAAGATTATTACAACATAGTGATATTGCAAAAGTAATAAGAATTTCACAATTCCGTGGTGATGATAGTTGGATTCAATATCTTGGTGAAGAGCAGAGCAAAAAATTAATTGAAAATTTTGATGTTCTTGTAAATGCTATGTATGTATCATTTAAAGATATTAATACCAAAGAAAAAAGAGAAGCTTTTTATCAAAAAATGGGATTGGCTCAGGATGTTATAGATGATTTTGTAGATAATTATTGTTCTAAAGAAGATTTAGAAGCATTTATTCAATCATTAGCAGCAGCTGATAAAAAAACTATTGAAATAATACAACAAATGAGTGTTGTTAATCAAAACTGTGAGGAAGTTTTTTCTTCAATAATGAGGTGATAAAAAATGAAGATTCAAGTAATAGGATCAGGAAGTATGTGGACTAAATATAATAGTGCTTGTTATTTAATAGATGATAAAATAATGGTTGATTTTCCTAATGGCGCTTGTAAATATTTATATAGATTAAATATTATTCCTAATACTATTGATAATATTGTATTAACACATTTTCACGGAGACCATTATTTTGATATGCCTTTTTATATATTAAATAAATCTAAAAGTGAAAACAAAAATGTTAATGTATGTTGTTCTAAAGAGGGAAAAAGTCAAATGAATAAAATTAGCAATTTAGCTTTCCCAAATTCTTTTAAAGATGCTTGTAATTCACTTAATTTAAAATATAATTTTAATGATGATTTTGTAGTTGAAGATTATAAGGTACAAAGAATATTAGTAGATCACGGAAGAATGAAGCCAGCTTTCGGTTATATTTTCTCAAAAGATAATATAAATGTTGGATTTACAGGTGATACTTCATTATGTAAAAGTGTAGAAATTTTATCAGAAAAATGTAGTTATTTATTTTGCGATTGTATGCTTATTAGAGGAAATGGTAAACATCAGGGAATAGACAATTTAGAATATTTATCAAAAAAATATCCAAATTGTACTTTTGTTGTTAGTCATTTAGAAGATGACACAAGAAAAGAAATAAAAAAATTTAAAATTAAAAATGTAGTTGTACCAGACGACGCACAAATTATTATGGTGAAATAAATATGAATATAAATAATATAGCAATAGTTAGAGCAACTAATATTATACCTTTTGATGGTGTTGTAAGACCATTGAGTAATGTTCCGTATTTATGTAAAAATATTGGATTAGAGTTTTCATCAAGAATAAGTGATTTATTACACGAATTAGGTGTAATTCCACCTTTAGATCAAACAAGAATGTTTGAGGAAGATTATTATGATGAAATGGTTGCATTATCATCTAAAATTTTGAAAGAATATTTGCCCTATGTTTCTGATTATAATTCAATGGTATTATTTTCTTTAAATGGTATTTGTCCAGATGATAACGAACACGGATTTGCAAATAATACTTTTTCTAATAAAAAAGTAGCAATTATTGAACCTTTGTCAGAACATATAAATCAAGTAATATCATTAGTACCAACTGATACAGCAATTAAAGGTGATGTAGTATTGTCAGAAAGTGCAATATTATTAATTGATGAAGATTTATATAATTTATTAAATGAAACTCAAAAGGCATTTTTAAACAATAATAAATTCAGAGTAAAAATATTTACCGGCTCTTTAAAAGAAGCAATAAAAAACGAATTACAAAATAGTGGCAGATATATTCCGGAAACTTTAAGTTTATCAGCTAGTACCGGTGGATTTATGCAATCTGATACAAGCGAAATGCAAAAAGAATGTATAAATGATATTGCTTGTCATTATGGATTATCACAAATGAAATATTTTAATTTAATTACATCAAGAGACACATCTATACCTAAATATGATGAAGTCAATGACGAATTTGATAAGGCAATGAAAGTGCAAGACTACTATATTGTAATGTTCTTAAATAAATTTCTTATATATGCAAATGCACCAGAAGATATGATAAATAGTGTTTCAAAGAACTTTCATTACAAACCATTTCTATTAAAAGTAATTGAAATAATTAAGGAAATAGGAATTGATAAATATAAACAATTTGTAGATGTTTATAATTTAAAACTTGAAGAGCAACAAAAAAGTATGACATTATCTACACCAGAAGATATTATTTCTTGTGAAAAAGAGACAAAGCAATCAGTAATATCTTAAAAAATTCCATAGAACATTCTAAAATAAACAGTAAAATAGATATAAGTATAGAAGATAAGAAAGTTTATAAAGAAATAATAATCAAAGACTATGGGATCAAGTATTGATAAAAATGATTTACAACATATCTTTGAAAGAATTTATAAAGGTAAAAAAGCGTCTAGTGATAATATTGGAATTGGTCTAGCCTTAGTCAAGTCTATAATAGAGAAATCAAATGGTAAGATATTAGTTGACTCCGCCATTAACAAAGGGACAACATTTACAATAAGATATTATTAAAAAATAATTCAAAAGTATTCCATAATAATTAAAAATATGGTATTATTGCTATAGAAATTAGTTGTTTATCAACTTTTACCTTTTAGTTTCAGATAACCTATGTTATCGCACCAGATTGATTGTTATTCGAACTTTGTAAAAGGTTCGATTTTTAAGCATAATATAAAGGCAAAAAGAAAAGTTATAATGTATAATACCATTAGGTGGTACTAAAAATTATTAATAATAAATTAACACTTTTTGGAGAAAACGAAATTAAAAAAACTTTGGAAGAAAATAAATGGTATTTTAGCATAGTAGTGGAATTAATGTAATAATGAACCAGTTTTATATTTTTGAAATTGTAAAGATATTCTAATTCATAAGAATTTATAATATAATTTAAATAGAGTTAAAAATATAAATTCATAGTTGAAAAAACTACTGTTAAATGTTATAATAACATAAGAAAGGAGTAGGTCAAGGATGTATAGATATAATCAAATGGCGAGTTCTTTTACAGGATATGCTGTTTGGAGTATTATCGCTTTAATTTTAGCAATTATTGGGGGTGTATTAGCTTATTTTCTATTTATTAAGGGAAATTTTAAACTAAGTGATAACCTAAAAAAACTAAGAAATCTTTTAGATTTCAAAGTGATGTTAATTGAGCCTATTTTAAAAGTGCTTTATTTAATTAGTACAATCTTTATAATTTTAATGTCATTCAATTTGATTGCGGTTAATTTTTTATCTTTCCTTTTGACATTGATTTTAGGACCAGTAATTATTAGAATAATTTACGAAGGAATGCTAATATTAGTGATGATTTGGAAGAATACTAAAAATATAAGCGAAAATACTTCTGGTAGTAAAACTAAAAGTGCAAAAAGTAACGAAAGCGAAAAAAACTAGTAATAGTTTTTTTTGTTACGTAAAATTATTAGATAACTATAAATTTTAATATATCAAAAAAACAACACAACTATTTCTTTTTATGGTATACTAGTATTGTAAAGTTCCAAGGAGGCAGTAAGATGGAAGCATGGAATAAATTTAAAGGCGAAAAATGGAAAAATGAAGTTAATGTTGAAGATTTTATTTTAAATAATTACAAAGAATATTTGGGAGATGAATCTTTTTTAGAAGGTGTAACAGATAA
>CALVKK010000060.1 GCA_944332645.1 uncultured Bacilli bacterium | reverse complement strand
TATGGTTCTAAAGATGTTTTAGAATTTAATTATACTTCGAAAAATGGTAATACTCGTAATAGTAAAGATTATTATGAGGGTGTGATTACTAATTTAGAGAGAAGATATATGGAAACTAAAAGTAATTGGATTAGAGAGTGGATTGAAAACTACATGACTGAATCTGTTTGCCCAACTTGTAAAGGTGCTAGATTAGATGATTCTGTTTTGTCTGTTTTAATCAATAAGAAAAATATTTATGAAATAACTAAATTAAGTATTAAAGAATTAAGAGATTTCTTGGCTAATTTAAAACTTAATAAAGAGCAACAAAGTATTTCTGAATTAATTGTTAAAGAAATATTATCAAGACTTTCATTTTTAATCAATGTTGGATTAGAATATTTGACTTTAAATCGTTCTGCTGGAACTTTATCTGGTGGTGAAGCAGGACGAATTAGATTGGCAACACAAATCGGTTCGAGATTAACTGGTGTTTTGTATGTCTTAGATGAACCAAGTATTGGTTTACATCAAAGGGATAACAATCGTTTGATCAATTCATTATTAGAAATGCGTGATTTAGGGAATACTTTGATAGTTGTTGAACATGATACTGATACAATGTTGGCAAGTGATTATTTAGTTGATATAGGGCCGTTAGCCGGTTTACATGGTGGTGAAGTGATCGCTTGTGGTACACCACAGGAAGTAATAGCTAACCCTAATAGTATTACCGGAAGATTTTTGGCTGGAATAGATAAAATCGATGTACCAGCCAAAAGAAGAACAGGTAATGGCAAAAAATTAGAGATTATTGGAGCTAAAGAAAACAATTTAAAAAATATTAATGTAAAAATACCTTTGAATACGTTTACTTGTGTAACTGGAGTATCAGGAAGTGGCAAATCTACTTTGATTAATGAAATATTATACAAAGCGATTGCAGGTAATCTATATAAATTTAAAGAAAAACCAGGCCGATATAAGCAGATTAAAGGTTTAGAAAATATTGATAAAGTAATTGATATATCGCAAACGCCAATCGGTCGAACTCCAAGAAGTAATCCTGCCACTTATACTGGTGTGTTTGATGACATTCGTGAAGTTTTTTCTCAAACTAAAGAAGCTAAAATTAAGGGTTATGATAAAAGCAGGTTTTCATTTAATGTCAAAGGTGGACGGTGTGAAGCGTGTTGGGGTGATGGTGTAAAAAAAATCGAAATGCATTTTTTACCCGATGTCTATGTGCCGTGTGAAATTTGTCATGGAACTAGATATAACCAAGAAACTTTACAAATCAAATACAAAGGAAAAAGTATTTATGATGTTTTAGAAATGAGAGTAGAAGAAGCTTATGAATTTTTTGAAAACGTACCAAAAGTTAAAAGCAAACTACAAATGCTAATGGATGTTGGTTTATCTTATATTAAATTAGGCCAAAGTGCTCCTACTTTATCTGGCGGGGAAGCAGCTAGAGTAAAATTAGCGAAAGAATTGCAGAAAAAACCCACTGGTAAAAGCTTATTTATTTTAGATGAACCAAGTACTGGTTTACATAGTTATGATATTAAGAAATTATTGTTGATTTTACAAAAAATCGTCGATAACGGTGATACAGTATTGGTTATTGAACATAACCTAGACATTATTAAAGTTGCTGATTATATTATTGATTTGGGTCCAGAAGGAGGCGATGAAGGTGGTAAAATTGTCGCTTGTGGTACTCCTGAAGAGATAATTAAAGTTAAAGAAAGCTATACCGGTCAATTTTTAAAACCATATTTGAAATAAGGACTACACTTTGGTGTAGTTTTTTTATTATTCACAAAGGAACTTAAATAAATCTTTACCAATATAACTAATAGGAGGTGAAAAATGAAAAAGTTTTTATGGTTGATATTTGTTATTTTAATAGTGACAAAAGTAGAGGCTAGTGAAGTTTTTTATTCTGATTATACTGAGTTTAGTCCATATCAAGAAGAAATAATCAAAAAAGATGATTGTACTAATATAATTTCTGAAGAACGCTATCGTTGGTATAAAAATGAACAAATTTTAAAAGATTATGTTCCATATAATGAAAAAGATACCTTTACTAATAATTGTTATTTAACCCAACCATCAGATTGGTCAAATGAAAAAACGGGAAATGTTGCTTATATATATGAAACAAGAACAAAATATAAATATACCAAAGCTAAAAAAATTAGATATATTCATTTAGATGATTTATATGGTAGTTATGGAGCATTTAGAATAACAGAATTAACTATCCTAGTTAATGGTAATCAAATCGATTATAGTTTCACTTGTGAAGGATGTTGGGAAAATTTTGAACAATATATCAATAATGGAATATATGATGAAAACAAATCTTATATTGACAATGGTGGATCTTTGGTTATCGATTTGGGAAGAGAATATCCGCTTAATCAAATTGATATTGTTTTTTACATATTTGATTTAGGTCCTAGCGAAAAATTATATACTATAACATTTGCTGATATTCATAATGATCCAATAGTATCAAAAAGCTATAATTTAGAATTTGCTGATCAATATTGGGTTAATGCTTTGAAAATAGAAACAGATATTTACGATTTAGAAGTTGATGTAGATGATTGGACTTACAGCGAAATATCATATCAAAATATCGTTGATGATAGCATTATTGATGCGATTGTAAATGAGGAATATCGCTATCAAGTCAAATGGTGCAAACCTTACGAAATAGTCAAAGTATATTATCCTGAATATAGTAAGGATGCAGTTGATGATTATACGATTCGTGATGATGATAGTAAAAAAACATTTTATAGCTATCAAAAAAGAGACAAACTGGAATTAGACATATTTGAAATAACTAGTAAAGATTTTGACTTAAATAATTTTGTCGTTGTCAGTACTGATGAGGTAGCAATTGTCGAAAATATTAATTGGGATAAAAATGGGGATTATGAGGTTGTTTTTAAACTTAATGATATAGAAGTGACAAAAGCTATTACTTTAAATATAACTACTAATACTATCGAGGAATTAGAAAATGAAATTACTGTATTACATAATCAATTAGAACAATTAATAGTCGATTTTAATCATAATAAAAATGAATACGAGCAAAAAATAGCAAATTTAAATCAACAATTAAACAAATGTAATTTGGAAAATGAATGTTTAAATAAATTAACTAAAGAAAAAGATCTTTTATTGGCAGATTATGAAAAACAAATTTTAGATTTAAGCGATAATGTAAATAAATTACAAGTTGCTTTGAAAGAAAAAGTCAATAAAATTGATGTTCTAAGTGATGATAATAAGGAATTGATTTTTAAAGTAGATAAACTGAAAGACGAAATTGAGAATCTTAGATTTGAAAGCGCTAATTTAAATCAAGAGTTAATCAATAACTATGAAACCAAGATTAATAATTTAGTTGTTTTAAACGATTTTTATAAAAATAAGGTGGCAGAACTTGAAGGTGATTTATCATATCTAAATGCACATTTTGGTGAATCTATTCAAAAAAAAGATTTATTAATTAAAGATTACTTAGAACAAATTACTGCATTAAAAGAACAATTAAATATTAAAGATTACGAATACCAACAAGTTAAAAAAGACTTACAGAATATTGAAAAAAGTGAAGATTTAAGTAATAAATTGGATTATCATATATTAAGAATTAATAATAAAACATTTAGCTATATTCTCATTTATTTATGGCTGTTAGTTTTACTAATATATTTAATTTATATATGGCGAAAAAAGTCTAAGAAAAAATAAATCTAGTTTTGTCGAAGCTGTATAATTTTTAGAAAATGTGTGCTAAATTATTATGGAAGGTGATCTGTTTGTTAGATATAGATATTGAATTTACCAAAGGAATTTTGTTTATAAGACTAAGTGGTGCTTTAGATAAAAGAACAATTAATAAATTTAAAGAAGAAGTTAATAATCTGATAATGGAAAATGGAATCAGAAACATAGTCTTTAACATTAGTAGTTTACAGTCGATCGATTGTTATGGCATAAATGCTTTATTAAATAATTATGAACTATGTAGAAATAACAATGGTAAAAGTTTAGTTTGTGGACTTTGCAATAATTTAGTGAAACATCGTATCAATAACAGTCGACTGTTAAATTATATGTATGAGACTTCAGATGAATTAAGTGCTATTAATATAATTAATTTATAGGAGGAAACATGGAAGAACAAATATTAACTAATAAAAATTTAATTTATTATATAATTTCAAGATACTTTTCAAAATATTCTAACAAAGATGATTTGTTTCAAGCTGGTTGTATCGGTATAATTACAGCTTATCTTAATTATAAACCTGAGTTAGATGTTAAATTCACAACATATGCTTATTCCTTTATTTTAGGTGAAATGAAGAAGCTCGTTCGCGAAGATAAAAGTGTTAAGGTTAGTCGTAACATACAAAAACTTAATTTACAAATTGAAAAAGCTAGTCTTTTGTTGACACAAAAGATGATGCGTGAGCCAACTATTGAAGAATTAGCGCAATTTTTAGAAGTTCCAAGTTATTTTGTTTCAGAAGCTATTAATAGTACAAAACCAACTTATAGTATCGATGAACCATTAAACAAAGAAGGGAAAGAGCTTACCTTACAAGATACGATTGGTCATATTGATGATATGGACAGAGATGATTTGTTCTTGCTAAAAGAAGAATTAGCAAAGCTTAATCCATTTGAACAGAATTTAATTAATAAAAGATATATGGAGGATCTAACACAACAGCAAACAGCCGATGCTTTAGGTATTACACAAGTTCAAGTCTCACGTGGCGAGAAAAAAATATTGACTAAATTAAGGTCAAAACTAGTTGCTTAACTAGTTTTTTTGTATAAAAAGTAGATTAACTTCCATAATAACCTTAGGAGGAAGAATATGGAAGAAAAAAAATATAAAAATTTAGTAAGTAAACATACTCCAAGAGAAAATATAATATTTAATGCTTTGATAGCATTTTTGATTGGTGGCTTGATGGGAATTTTAGGACAAGCATTAATCGATATTTATTCTTATTTTTTTGATATTTCGACTAATGATGCCGCAATGTTGATGATTGTGACTCTGGTATTTTTAGGTTGTTTGCTAACATGTTTGGGCTTTTTTGATAAAATGGTTCATTTTGCGAGATGTGGTTTAATTATTCCAATAACTGGCTTTGCTCATGCAATGATGAGTGCTGCCTTAGAATATCGCAAAGAAGGTCTAGTAACGGGAATTGGAGCCAATATGTTTAAACTAGCTGGTTCTGTTATTATCTTTGGTGTTGTTAGTGCTTATATTTTTGGATTAATTAGGTTATTGATAATGGGAGGGTAAAATGACGTTTAAGTATAATAATGTATATATAAATAATGCGGCGACTGTAACAGGTCCTTATGAAAGTAGTGGCCCTCTTTCTAAATTTTTTGACAAATCTTATGATGATTTGTATTTTCAAACAAAAAATTGGGAATCTGCTGAAATAAAATCAATTGAGGAGTCAGTTGATATATTATTAAATAAAATTCAAAAAACTAAATTTGATATAGATGTTTTTATTTCTGGCGATTTATCAAATCAAATCGCAGCGACTAATTATGCTGCTTCAAGTTTAGGAATTCCATTGATTGGTATATATGGTGCTTGTTCAACTAGTGTTTTAGGAATTATTATTGCTTCCAATATGATTGATAATAAACAAGTAAAGAATGCTATTACTGCGACTTCGTCACATAATAATACAGCAGAGAAACAATTTCGGTATCCGATTGAATATGGTGGCCCAAAAAGAAAAACGACGACTTTTACTGCTACCGGTGCAGCTTGTTCTTATATATCACAAGAAAAACAGGGTATTAGAGTGGAAAGTGCAACATTAGGCACAGTTGTCGATCTAGGTGTGAAAGATGTATATCATATGGGAGCTGTTATGGCTCCGGCTGCTGCAAAGACGATTTATGACCATTTAAGAGAAACTAAAAGAGAAATTGGTTATTACGATCTTATATTAACAGGTGATCTGGGTGTGTATGGCAAGGATATATTAAAAGATTATATGTTGTCAGAATACAATATTGAATTGAAAAATTACGATGACTGCGCAACGATGATATATGATATTAAAAATCAGCCAGTATATGCTGGAGCTAGTGGACCAGCTTGTGCTCCTTTAGTAACATATGGTTATGTTTTTCATAAAATGGCTAAAAAAGATATAAGAAGAGTTTTATTGGTTGCAACAGGAGCTTTAATGAATTCGACGATGGTTAATTATAAAAATACAATTCCTGCAATCGCTCATGCTGTTAGCTTGGAGGTGATTGAATGATCTATCTTAATTCGTTTCTTTTTTGTGGAATAGTATGTTTGATCGGCCAATTAATTTTAGATAATACTAAACTAACTCCTGGTCATATAACAACT
>CALVKK010000059.1 GCA_944332645.1 uncultured Bacilli bacterium | reverse complement strand
GTAAAAAACTAGCTAGTGGCGCTAGTAATTTGGTTTTGGATGTCAAAGTTGGTTCAGGAGCTTTCATGAAAGACATTTCCGAAGCTAAAAAATTAGCTAAAACCATGGTTGAAATAGGAACTAAAGCTAATATTAATGTAATAGCTGTTTTATCAAATATGGATCAACCATTAGGTAAAAATATTGGTAATGCGTTAGAAATACAAGAAGTCATTGATATTTTAAAAGGTAATGGTCCTGAAGATTTAAAACAAATAGCAATAACTTTAGCTAGTTATATGATAAGTATTAGTAAAAATATTACTTATCAAAACGCTTTAGAAAAAGTAATATCTGTTTTAGATAGCGGTCAAGCTCTAAATAAATTTTATGAGATGGTTAAATATCAAAATGGGCAAATTGAAAAATTAAACATTAAGACAAAGTATGAATATAAAATATTATCTGATAAAGAAGGATATATAACGAAAATAGATACCGAGCAAATCGGTAAAATTAGTTGCTTATTAGGTGCAGGAAGAATAAAAAAAGATGATGTTATTGATTATAATGCTGGAATAATTCTAAACAAAAAGATCAATGATTATGTTTTGAAAGGGGATTTACTAGCTACTTTATATACTAATAAAAATATCGATTTAACAGATACTTATTTAAAAGCTATTACGATTTCAGAAAACAAAATCGATTTTAAATTAATTTTGGAGGTTATAAAATGCAGCAATTAGTTAATATGTTAATAGATAAAAATAAAACTATTGCTACGATGGAATCTTGTACAGGTGGTGCGTTAGCAAACGAAATAACTAACGTTTCTGATGCTAGTAAAGTAATTAAATTTAGTGCCGTTACTTATTCTAATGAATTTAAAATAAAAATGGGTGTTGATCCTTCAATAATTGATAAGTATACGGTTTATAGTATTCAAACAGCTAAGGAAATGAGCAAGGTAATATCTGATTATGCTAATGCAGATTATGGTGTTGGTATAACCGGAAAAATGAACAAGCCAGATGAAAATAATATGTGGGGATCTGACAATTTAGTTTATGTTAGTATCTACGATAGAAACAAAGATATTTATTATACCTTAACGGTTGAAGTTTTAAGTCAACCTCGAAAAGAAAACAAACAATTAGTTGTTAGTAAAATATGCGACTTTTTAAAAAAAGTTGTATAAAAGTAATTTCTTATAACCAATATTTAATAGGTGAACAAAATGAAAAAATTGATATTGGTTATTTTGTTGGTATTAGGAATATATTTTACAATCGGCCATGTTAGCAGTTTAGTCATTCCGCCTGATGCTTTAAGAATTAGAGTTATTGCCAATAGCAATGATGATTATGATCAGCAAGTAAAGGAGATAGTTAAAGATAATATTCAATATAAAATGTATGAACTGCTAAAAAATACTAAAGGTGTTGAAGAGGCAAGAAGAATCATCAACAATAATCTTACCTATATTGATGAAGAAGTGCGTTTAACTTTAATGAAGTTAAACTATGAACTAGGTTATGACATTAATTTTGGATTAAATTACTTTCCGAGTAAAGAATATAAAGGAATTACTTATGAAGAGGGATATTATGAATCTTTAGTAATAACTTTAGGAGAAGGAAAAGGTGAGAATTGGTGGTGTGTCTTATTTCCACCATTATGTTTAATCGAGGCTAACGAAAATGATGAAGTAGAGTATACCTCTTTTGTTAAAGAGTTATTAGAAAAGTATCTATAACTCTTTTATTTTAAATTATTTTAGTATATAATTGATAATGGTGATATATATGGATAAGGTATATGATGACCTATTAAATAAACTTAAAATTAAATATGGTGATGCTATTGTTGTAGGGGTGTCAGGAGGACCTGATTCGATGGCCTTACTACATATATTATCAAGATTAAAAAAAGCTTTAGATCTTCAATTAATAGTAGCTCATGTTAATCATAATACTGGTCGAGTTGGTCAAACTTCAGAACAGAAGTTTGTTGCTGATTATTGTAAAAAGAATGGATTTGTCTTTGAAACAATGATAATTACCGAATACGGTGATGATAACTTCCATAATGAAGCAAGAAGTATTCGCTACAATTATTTTTCTAAATTAGCTCAAAAATATGATGCTAAATACATTTTTACTGCTCACCATGCTGATGATTTAATCGAAACTATTTTAATGAGAATAGTTCGCGGCTCGACATTAAGAGGATATAGTGGTTTTTCAGAAATTGTTAAAATGAATGGCTACTATATTGTTAGGCCTTTAATTCATGTCACAAAAGACGAAATCTATCATTATCTAGAACGTAATAATATCAAATATATGATCGATCAATCGAATACTAAAGATGTTTATACTAGAAATAGATTTAGAAAGTATATTGTTCCTGCTTTTAAAAAAGAAGATCCTATGGTTCATGAGAAGTTTTATAAATTTAGTAAAACACTATTAGAATACAATAATTATATCGATAAACAGGTGAACAAGATTTATAATAAAGTGTGTCCTGACAATATTTTAAACATTACCGAATTTTTAAAGCAAGAGCCTTTAATTCAAACAAAAATCATCTACCTAATGTTAGAAAAAATCTACCAAGATGATTTAATGTTATTAACTGACAAACATTGTGAAATTATCCATAATCTCATATTGTCAAAAAAAGCTAATGCTACTTTGCATTTACCTAATAATATTCAAGCGATCAAGTCATATAATACTTTAGAGCTATCTAAAATGAACTTTAAAGATAACATCTACGAAATTCAAATTGCTGAATATTTAAACTTACCAAACGGTAAAAACATCGAGATAATTAAAACTAGTAAGTTAGATGACAATAATATCTGTCGATTAGATTTTGCTAGTGTTAAACAACCATTATATGTTAGAAATAGACATGATGGTGACAAAATGACGGTTAAAGGAATGTTAGGTCGAAAAAAAATATCTGATATATTTATCGAGTGTAAAGTTCCTAGTCATGAACGGGACTTATGGCCGATTGTATGTGATGCTGATGATAATATAGTTTGGATACCAGGATTAAAAAAATCAAAATTTTGTAAAGAAAAAACAGAAAAGTATGATATAATACTTAAGTACTACTAAAAGAGGAGGTTTTTATGAATAAAAAAGAAGTAAGAAAGAGTTTAATACCTTATTTATTGTTGTTTATCGTAATGATCGGAATATTTTATTTTTTTTCTGTTTCTAATCGTAAAGTAAATCAATTTACTTATGATCAATTTATCGAACACATGAATAATGATGAAATTAAGGAAATTATAATTGTTCCTAGAAATAATGCAGGTATTTACGAAATAGAAGGGAAATTAGAAGGTTATGGTGAGAATGAAACCTTTTATCTAAAAGTACCTTTATCAAATGAAATAATCGCCAAAATATTACAAGGTGAAGAAAACTATGATTTTGCTATAACGACTAATTCTGATCCGGATTCTAGTACGTTTTGGTTATTCGTTTTAAATGTTTTACCGATATTATTATTACTAGGAGCAGGTTTTTACTTTGTTACTAAACAGATGGGTTCTGCTAATAAATCGATGGATTTTGGTCGCAGTCGTGCTCGTTTGAATGAACAAAATAATAAAGTAACATTTAAAGATGTTGCTGGTTTAGATGAAGAAAAAGAAGAAGTTGCTGAGTTAATCGATTTCTTAAAAAGTCCAACACGTTTCCAAAAATTAGGAGCAAGAATTCCTAAGGGAGTTTTACTTGTCGGTCCACCTGGAACTGGTAAAACTTTATTAGCACGTGCTGTAGCTGGTGAGGCTAATGTTCCATTTTACTATATAAGTGGTTCAGAGTTTGTTGAACTATTTGTCGGAGTTGGAGCTTCGCGTGTTAGAGATATGTTTAAACAAGCGAAACACAATGCCCCTTGTTTGATTTTTATCGACGAAATCGATGCGGTTGGTCGTCAAAGAGGAGCAGGACTTGGCGGTGGCCACGATGAAAGAGAACAAACATTAAATCAGTTATTAACTGAAATGGATGGTTTTGGTGCTAACGAAGGAATCATTATTATTGCCGCTACTAACCGACCAGATGTATTGGATCCGGCATTACTTAGACCTGGTAGATTTGACCGTCAAGTTCAAGTTAATTTACCAGATGCAAAAGGACGAGAGGAAATTTTAAAAGTTCATGCTCGTGGCAAAATCTTTGCCAAAGGAGTATCACTTAAAAACATTTCATCGCGAACTGTTGGTTTTAGTGGAGCTGATTTGGAAAACTTACTCAATGAAGCTGCTTTACTTGCCGTTAGAAGAAATAAGGAAAGCATCACGATGGCAGAAATCGATGAGGCTCATGATCGTGTATTGATGGGACCAGCTAAAAAGTCTAAAAAATATACTGATCACGATAAAAAATTAGTTGCCTATCATGAAGCAGGGCATGCTGTTTTAGGTATTAAATTAGATGGCGCTAATGACGTTCAAAAAATAACTATTATTCCTCGTGGTTATGCTGGTGGTTATACGATGATGCTACCAAAAGAGGAAAGATTTACTGCAACTAAACAGGAATTATTAGAACGCATTACTGGTTTACTAGGTGGTCGTGTCGCTGAAGAATTAGTATTTAATGAAATAACAACAGGTGCCCATAACGACTTTGAACAAGCTACTAAAATTGTTAGAGCCATGGTTACCGAATATGGTATGAGTAGTTTAGGACCACTTCAATTAGAGCAAAATGAAGGTAGTGTCTTCTTAGGTAGAGATTACAATAAATCACGTAATTTTTCCAGTCAGGTTGCTTATGAAATCGATCAAGAAATGCGTAAGATAATCGATGAGTGTTATAAAAAAGCTCAAAAAATAATTAAAGAAAATAGAGATTTGTTGGATTTAATTGCTGATACTT
Organism: uncultured Bacilli bacterium; assembly: GCA_944332645.1. Taxonomy (GTDB): domain Bacteria; phylum Bacillota_I; class Bacilli_A; order RF39; family UBA660; genus Faecisoma. The sequence goes on along the minus strand of CALVKK010000059.1, from coordinate 1,918 downwards.
TGATTACAAAAGAAACTTTGACCAAAGAAGAAATCGATTATTTGGTAGAACATAAATGCCTACCAGATGAAGAGAAAGAATTAACTTTGGAAGAGTTGAAAAATATAGCTAAAGAAAAGAAAATAAAAGGTTATACTAAAATGACAAAGGAAGAACTACAAAAAGTAATTGATTCAACTGAAGATTAATCTAATTTTTTGACAATCAACTTTTGTTGGTTGTCTTTTCTTAAATTGATAGAGAGGAACATATAATGAGACGAATAATTTTTGGTTATGTTTTATTTTTTACAATAGTAATTTCACAAGTTTTTTCTGGTAGTTTTATTTCTGATTTTACTGATAATATACTAGATAACAGAATAAATTTCATCGTTGAAAACATGACGATCGATGAAAAAATCGGTCAAATGATTATGATATCGACCAATTATACTTCTTTTAATCAAAATATAGATGATCAATTAGATGATATAAAACCTGGTGGTGTAATTTTATTTAGTCAAAATATTAAAAGTGAAGAACAATTAATAAAATTTATCGCTGATCTACAAGATAATGTAACAATTCCTCTTTTTATCGGCGTTGATGAAGAAGGGGGACGAGTTGAAAGATTTAACTCGATAGCTGAATCACCACTTTCGCAACTACCTAGTATGCTAGATTTAGGTAATACTTTAGATTCACAGTTATCTTATCAAGTAGGCCAAGCTATCGCCTCTGAACTTTCTTATTATGGGGTAAATCTTAACTTTGCGCCAGTTTTAGATATCTATTCTAATTCTAATAATACGGTTATTGGAAATCGTGCTTTTGGAACAACTAGCTCACAGGTGATTAAAATGGCCCTTCCTTTAGCCAGAGGTTTAAAGAGTAATAATATAATTCCTGTTATTAAACATTTTCCTGGTCATGGTGATACAAGTGAGGATAGTCATGTTGAGTTGCCTGTCGTTAGGAAGAACTTAAATGAATTAAAAGAATTGGAATTACAACCATTTCAAGCTGCAATAAATAGTGGTGTGGATGATGCTATTATGGTGGCCCATATTGCTTATCCTGAAATCACAGGATCAATGGTACCTGCAACTTTATCTAGTTTAATCATAACTGATATTTTAAGAGAAGATATGCAATTCGATGGTGTCATTTTTACAGATTCAATTATAATGAAAGCATTATCGACAAATTATACAATGTCTGAAATTGCTGTTTTAGGTGTTAATGCAGGAATTGATGTTTTTATTGCTCAAAATAAAGGCCTAGAATTATTTAATGCAATAAAAACAGGTGTTGAAACAGGTAAAATCGAAGAAGAAACGATCGATAACGCAGTTAAAAGAGTATTGAAATTAAAGTATAAATATCAATTATTTGAGGAAAAAGATTATCGCCAAGTAGACCATGAAGCAAATAAAGAAATTTTTGACAAAATCATTGTTTCCAATTAAATTTTAATATTTAAACGAGGAATTTTTATCTTTTTAATGTTAATTACTATCTAATTATTTTAAAATGTGATAAAATAGTATTTGTAGAAAAATGGTGATGTTATGGGAAAAATTATTGCGTTGGTTAACCAAAAGGGTGGTGTTGGTAAAACTACTACTAGTATTAATTTGTCTGCTTCTTTGGGAGTGTTGGGAAAAAAAGTACTTTTGGTCGATTTGGATAGCCAAGGAAACAGTACTACTGGTGTTGGTGTCAGTAAAAGTTCCCATGAAAAAACAATATATGATCTCATCGTCGACCGCGCAACATTGGATGAGGTAATTGTTAAAACACATTTTAAAAATTTATATATAATACCAGCTTCTATCAATCTGGCTGGTGCTGATATCGAATTAATGGAAAGAAGTAGAGTTGACCATAGTTTCAACAAATCTAGTCAGTTAAAAAAATATTTAGATATAGCTAAG
>CALVKK010000058.1 GCA_944332645.1 uncultured Bacilli bacterium | reverse complement strand
AATGTAATTTAATATCACCATGAACTTTGGAAAAGATAATATCAGTAGGTAATTTTAATTCATATGATTTATAATTATCACCAATATGAATCATCTCGCCTAAAAATTTACCTTCTTTTAAAGATGGATAAAAAGAAAAATACAGTTTCTTATAAGCTAACATATTATATTTTTTTAAAGAACGCTCATATTTTCTAAATTCATTTTCATTAGTATATTCGAATTTATAATTATCTTTCATTTTCTCCACCTCAACTTTCCTATATTCTTCTTAAATTCTAACATATAACATATTAAAAGTCAAATAAAAAAGGAAGCGATTTACACTTCTTTTTTATTACCTGTCAACCTGTAGCCAGCATTTAATAAACTTTGATCGTTTTGACTTGTACTCCATTTATAAGTTGTACCGGCTACTGTCAATTGTGTTCTTTTTCTATAACGATAATATGTGATATTTTCGTAAATAGGATCTTGTCTAGTTTTTTCTACTTCTTTGGTAACTGTATATGGCACCTTGATAGTAACTGTTTCATAAATAGGTGTATATTTATATTCTGTTTCAGTTTTAATACAGTTATTACCACTTAATTTATAACCACTACCATAACTTGAACAAGATAACCCTCCGGTGTTAGAAGTTACATACTTATAACATTTAGTACTAGAACCAGAACCTTCTGGAGTATAACCGCTTGGGCAAGAATAAGTAGTCTTACCTTCATTGTATGTTCTAGTATATTTAGCATATTTATATACAACTTCATATTTACATATATCATTACAATCCATTATTATATCTGAACCTTTAGCTTCATATTTTATGGTATCAGAATTAGATAAAGCATATTTTGAAGTTACATATCCTTGATATACCCAATCTGTATAACTTCCTGAAGTAGTATTTTTAATAACGTTGCCATAAACTTTGTTAGTCGTTGTAGTTCCTTTAGCAGGTTTAGTGTCGACAACATTAGTTACTTCTTCTTTTTTAGTTCCCGTTTGAACTTGAGTAGTTTCAGTACGATATTCAGTGTAAGTCTCATAATCGATATAAGTTACAGTTTTGTAACCTGTTAACTCTGTTCTTCTTTCGATTTCTACTTGTGTCAATATATCAGGAGTAACTTTATTAGTAGACCAACTAGACCAATCACCCCAATTAGAATATGTATTCTGTGTGTCTAAACGATACTCATACATATACTTTTTATTAATAACTGGTGTTTCTGGCTCTGGATCTGGTTCTGGAGTGACATCAGGTGTATCAGGTTCACAAATAGTAGAATCGCAATAATCATAGCAACCCATATAGACGATAATATAATCAGAAAAATCAGAACAAGTTAACTGAACTTTCATTTGATACTCATTATCCATTTTAGTAACCTTAACATATGAATTAGTAACATCACAAGTTTCATTATTACTATCTTTAAATGGCAATACTAACTTCTTTTCTAACATCTCTTCAAGTGTTAAAGTGACAGAATTTCCAACTTTTTGAGGTAATCTAGCATTAGTAAAATACCCTTGTGCTGCATCCTTCATGCTTTCAATATTATCAGCAAAAAGACGACCGTATAATGCTTCTAATTGCTCATTTACTTCACTATTTAGTTCTTCTTTACCAACAAAATTATCCTTTAAATAACTTTTAGTTGGAAATAACCAAATCATAATAAGTACAAACAATACTACAAATAATAATTGTAAAAATATGTCTTTAAAATTCAATGTGTTTTTTCTTTCTTCGTACATATAAATTCCCCCTCTTTGTAATATGGCGTTTATGATATCATAAAAACGTCACTTTGTCAAATTCATAATATCATTAATTATCTCCGCAGTTGGCAAATATTATAACACTTTTTTTTATTTTGTCAAATCAACGTGTACTAAAGTACATCCAACATTAAAAGAACATAATTTATATTCTTTTATTTTAGAATTTCTTGACAAAACCAGGTGAGTCGTTTTTCGTAAAATTCCATCACCTATACCATGGACAATAACTAAAAATTCGTCTTTCATTTTAATGTGATCTTTGATAAAATCATCAATTAAAACTGTTGCCGTCATTCGATCATAACCGTGAAGATCTAAAGTTGGCAAATTATCAATAAAAACTATTTCATTTAAATTCATTATACACAGCTTCCATTTCTTCCTTAGTAGGAATTGAATTGCGTGTGCCGATTCTACTTACTGAAATTGCTCCAGCATAATTTGCTAGTTTTAGAACATTGATAATATCATAGTCTCTAGATAAGTAATATGTAAATGCACCGTGAAATATATCACCAGCTCCTGTAGAATCAATAGTTTTTAACTTAATAGATGGAATAATCTGGTTATCATAAAAACACCCTTTATCTTCTAAAGTAATAACAATCTCATTTTTAAATATATCTTTTAATTTGCTATATATTTTTTTTATTGTGGTTATATTATTATAATCAACTGTTAAATTAGTAACTTTTTCAGCAAAATCTTTAGAACAGACAACCCAATTAACCATTTTACAAAGTTCAATAACTTCTTTACGATCACGTCCAGCGTCGATAATAGTTATTGCATTAGGATATTTTTTTAATACTTCAATACTTCTTTGATACTCTTGACCATCAATTAAAATTATGTCTGGTTGAAAATCTAAATCAAATGGTTGCATTTCAATAGAGTCAGGTTTATAAGCTAAAGTAGTTCTTGAGCCGTTTGATTTATTTGTTATAACAACACTAGAAGTAGTTTCATGACCTTTTCTAAGCTCTAAATATTTAGTATTTACATTAACTTTTTCAAATTCCTCTTTTATTTTATGACCATAATAATCATCACCTACAATACCAGCAAAAGTAGTATCTGCACCCCAACTTCCCAAAAGATAAGCCGCCGTACTAGCAGGTCCACCTCCACATTCAATACGTTCATGAATTCGGTTTTTAGTATTTTCAATCGGGAATTCATCTAATGGAAGTGTTACATCATAAGTAGCATGACCCAAACATAATATTTTCATCATTATCACCTACTTATAATTTTATCATTTAAAAATATTATTGACAAGTAAAAAAAGTTAATATAAGATAATTTATATAATGTTGCAATAAAATAATATTTTGCTGCATTGTCTTATTGAGAGGAGTAAAAAAATGGAACTAGACACCTACTTAGAGAAAATTTCATTTAAAGATTCAAAAGCATTTGACGAACTATATAACTTGATTAATATTAATGTCTATAGTTTTGCCTTAAGCATTTTAAAAAATCACAATGATGCTTTAGATATAACGCAAGAAACTTTTATATCTATCTACCATAATGCTTACAAATATCAAAGTCAAGGAAAACCATTAGCTTGGATTTTAACTATCACTAAAAATCTAGCTTATATGAAAATAAGAAGCAGCAAAAAAGAAATCGATATTGAAAATATCGAATTTAAAACAAATGACAGTTATGATAAAATTTTAATTAATTATTTGTTAGAAAATTTGAACGATTTAGAAAGGCAAATAATTGTTTTACATAGTCTAAATGGTTTTAAATTTCATGAGATTGCTAATATTTTAGATTTAAAATTAAGTACTACTCTCTCTAAATATCATCGAGCAATCAAAAAATTAAAAGAACTTATGAAGGAGGAACAATGAAAAATATCGAAAATAAAATTAATAAAACTTTTCATAATATTGACCTTCCCAAGTTCGATTCTAAAAAATTAAACGAAAAGAAAGGAATTATTTATATGGAAAGTAAAAAAAGAAACAAGTTACCATATTTGGTAACAGCATGTACTTTAGTATTGTTTTTATTAGTTGGGTTTGGTGTTTATAATAATAATTTTAAAGTTGCTTCTAAAATCGGAATAGATGTTAATCCAAGTATTGAGATAAAAATCAACAAAAAAGATAAAGTTATAGATGTAATTGCTAATAACGATGACGCAAATAAAATTTTAAGTGGAATGGATTTAAAAGGTAGTGATATGAACGTTGCTATTAATGCTTTAATTGGTTCAATGGTAAAAAATGGCTATATTGATGAATTAGCTAATTCTATTCTGATTTCAGTTGAAGGAAATAGTGCGGAAGAAAATGAAAAGTTACGTCAAGAAATAGTAAACGAATTAAATGCTAGTCTAGTTAATAACAACTTCTCGATTGTTAGTCAAACTGTAACTAATGAAACTGAACTAGAAAACATAGCTAAACAATACAATATTTCTTTAGGAAAAGCTAAATTAATCAAAGATATCATCGCTAATAATAATTTATTAACTTATGATCAGTTAGCTAATTTATCTATTAACGAATTAAATTTAATTGCTAGCAATAATGATAATATTAAAATTGAAGGAAGTGCCAGCGATAAGGCATATATTGGTTATGATAAAGCCAAAGAAATTGCTCTAAATCACGCACAAGTTACTGACATTGTAAATTATCAAATAGAAATGGACTATGATGAAGTAATCGTCTACGAGATTGAATTTAGAGCTAATAATACTAAATACGAATATGAAATCAACGCTACTAACGGTGATATTATGGAATATGACATAGATAACCATAATAATATAAATGACTCTAATAATACAACTATTTCGCGTGAAGAAGCTAAACAAATTGCTTTAAATCATGCCGGAGTTAATGATGTGACTAATTATAAAATTGAAATAGATAATAATAAATATGAAATTGAATTTAGATATAACAATAAAGAATACAATTATGATATTAGTTTATCTGGTCAAATATTACAATATTCAATCGATAATGATTACAATGATGATGATTATAACAATTCACACGCTGTTATTTCGCGTGAAGAAGCTAAACAAATTGCTTTAAATCATGCTGGTGTAAATGATGTGACTAACTATAAAATCGAACTAGACGATAATAAATATGAAATTGAATTTAGAGTTGGCTATCTAGAATATGAGTATGAAATTAATGCCACAACTGGTAAAATAATTAACTATGAAATTGATGATTAAAATATTTACTAAAAAACTGTACTTAATTGTACAGTTTTATTTTTCTTTAACAGCCGCTTGAGCAGCCGCAAGTCTTGCAATAGGTACTCTAAATGGAGAACAAGAGACATAATCTAAACCAACACGATGACAGAATTCAACACTTGCTGGATCTCCACCATGTTCGCCACAAATTCCCATATGAATATCAGATCTTGTTTTTCGTCCTTTAATAGCTGCCATTTCGACTAACTGACCAACACCTGTTTGATCTAATTTAGCGAATGGATCACTTTCAAAAATTTTCTTATCATAATAATCATTCAAAAATTTACCAGCATCATCTCTTGAAAAACCATAAGTCATTTGGGTTAAATCATTCGTGCCAAAGCTAAAAAATTCGGCTTGTTTAGCAATTTCGTCAGCTGTTAAAGCTGCCCTTGGAATTTCGATCATCGTTCCAACTTTATATTGTAAATTAACATTGTTTTCTTTAATAATTTTATTTGCAACTTCCACAACAATATTTTTAACATATTCTAATTCTTTAACATCACCAACTAATGGAATCATTATTTCTGGAGTTATATTCATTCCTTTTTTATTAACGTTAATAGCTGCTTCAATAACCGCTCTAGTTTGCATTTTAGCAATCTCAGGATAAGTTATTGCCAAACGACAACCACGATGACCCATCATTGGATTAAATTCTTTTAAAGCATCGATTCTATTTTGAATTGTTTCTAAACTCATATTTAAACTTTCAGCTAAAGGTTTCATTTCTTCTTTAGTATGAGGTAAAAATTCATGTAATGGTGGATCAAGATAACGGATTACAACAGGATCTCCCTCCATTGTTTCAAATAGTTTTTCAAAATCGCCTCTTTGATAAGGTAATATTTTATCTAAAGCTTCTTCTCTTTGTTCTAAACTATCAGCTAAAATCATTCTTCTAAAGTTAAAAATCCGATCAGTTTCAAAGAACATGTGTTCAGTACGACATAATCCGATTCCTTCAGCACCAAATTTACGTGCTTGAATAGCATCTTTAGGTGTGTCAGCATTAGTTCTAACCTTTAATCTTCTTGTACTATCAGCCCAAGACATAAATGTTTCAAAATCCCCACTAATAGTTGCTTCGACAGTTTTAATTTCCTCACCATAAACGTTACCCGTTGAACCATCGATAGATAAATAATCTCCTTCTTTAAATACTTTGCCATCTTTAGTCTTTAAAGTTTTATTTTCTTCATCGATAATCAATTCACCACAGCCAGAAACACAACATCTACCCATACCACGAGCCACAACTGCAGCGTGTGATGTCATACCACCACGAACAGTTAAAACGCCATTAGCATCATTCATGCCTTGAATATCTTCAGGTGAAGTCTCTAATCGAACCAATAAAGTTTCTTCGCCTCTTTTTTTAGCTTCACTCACATCACTAGCTGTAAAATAAATACGGCCTGTTCCAGCGCCTGGTGAAGCTGCTAAGCCCTTAGCAATAGGTATAGATTTTTTCAAAGAATCATTATCAAATGTTGGATGTAATAATTGATCTAATTGTTTAGGTTCAACTTTAAGTAAAGCTTCTTCTTTAGTAATCATTCCTTCATTAACTAAGTCAACTGCTATCTTAAGAGCAGCAGGGGCAGTCCTTTTACCATTTCTTGTTTGTAACATGAACAATTTACCGTTTTCAATCGTAAATTCCATATCTTGCATATCTTTGTAATGATTTTCTAGCGTTTTAGCTATTTTTATAAATTGATCATAAACTTCTGGCATTACATTTTGTAAAGTCGAAATAGGTTGTGGTGTTCTGATACCTGCAACAACATCTTCTCCTTGTGCATTTATTAAGTATTCACCATATAATTTGTTTTCCCCAGTAGCTGGATTCCTTGTAAATGCTACACCAGTACCAGA
>CALVKK010000057.1 GCA_944332645.1 uncultured Bacilli bacterium | reverse complement strand
TTTAAAAAAATTACAAATAAGTTAGATAACAGGTTAGAAAAACAAAATTATCTTATGACTAGAGATTATGAAAAATTAGAAGAAAAATTAAAAAATTCTAAACCTACGATTACGGGTAAAGAAGTCAAAATAGATAAAGATACTTACGATACATTAAATCAATTTATTAATACATCAAAAAAAGTAATTAAAGATATTCCTAGAAATCAAGCATTATTTAAAGAACTTACTGATTATACAAAAAGTTATAAAGATTTAGAAAACGAAAAAAGAAATATTCAAGTTGAAGTAAAAAAACTAGAATATCAAAATGAAAAATTACAAGCAGAAAATAATCGACTTCATAACTTAATTCATAATATTTTACAAACTCTAAAACAATTCTTTCATAGATTACTTAAAATTGGAACTGAAAAAGATAAAGATGATGTTGTATTAGGTATAAAAGAATATTATACACAAAATTTGTATGATAATTTTGATTTGCATGATATAGTAAATGATACTTCTAAAGAACAAGAAATAAATGATTATTTATATTCTAAAGATTATGATGACAAAGATATTGATATATAGAAAAAATCGAGCAAATTTTAAATGCTCGATTTTAAAGACTATAATTCCATTATAGTAACACACTACGCTATTGGCAAGCCAATAACGGTGTGCAAAGGGAAAAGTTCCCTTTTGAAACTCTATTATGCATAATTTAGCATGGCATAAAGCCAATCAAAAATTATGTTTTTTTAAATTGCAATAAATTGCAATTATATATTTTCAAACTTCGTAATGAAAATATATTTTTAAAAGTCTATCGCCACTTTCATTTACTATCGTAAACAGAAACGTGCCACGACTTTTATCTATGATTTCTTTTATAGTTTTCTACTGCTTCTTCGAATTGTTTTTCTTTTTCTTCTGCTATCTTTTGGAATTCATCGCGTGCACCTTCTAAAAATTCCATATTTGCCTCCAACATTTCTATTGGTGACATTTTTAGATATTCACTTAATAAATCTTCCAATCCAAATCTTCTAATATATTCTAATTGTTGTTCTCTTGTCTTTGCACTACGAATTTTAAATTGTTCTTCTTTTTCAAAATGTTTATAAACTGTTGGATTGAATATTATTCTTTGCATAACATTACTATATGCTGCTTCTTCCAATCTTGAACTAAATCCAAGGGTTCTAGATTCTTGTTCCAATTCTTCTTTACTTTTTGTTTTTCGGTTTAAAAAAGGACTTTTTGAAATATCAAAAAGATTATTTGTTGTACTATTATTTTGTTCCATATATTTCTCCTTATCTATGCATAGAATTTGAGTTTTCTTCAGCAAATCTTTTTTCTAATTCTAGAATCATTGGATAATCAACTTCTGGATGAATTTCTAATAGTTTATCATCAACTCTTCTATAAATTCCATATCCTTCTTTCATCCCTTTATAAGCAAGAATGGCCATAGTCTTTTTAGCATAATCTGCTTCTTTACTTTCTTTATTAAATGATGTTGGTTGAACTATAAAATTATGATCATTTATTCCCATTAAAACATCTATAATTTCTGTTTCGTTCATTAAAATTCACCTCTCTTAAATTATATCATATTTCTTCATGTTCTCAAAATTTATCACTGTGTGATTATTACTTTGTTTGTCTTATTCCATCTTGTCTTATGTAATTGCCATTTTCACTTATTGATGGCAATAATACTATTTTATTATCATGTGTTCTTAAAAAAACATTTGTGAATTTATAAAATCCTATTTGTTGTGGATTATCATCATAATAAACAAGATTAAAATCTCCACAAGGATTCATTAGCATTCCCATAGTATCTACAATTTGAGAATTAATTCCATTTCGATTTGTATCTTGCATATAATCTCTAACATTATTTTTAAAAGTAATATATGAAATCATATCACCAAAAGAGAAATTATCAGAAACATTACTAAGCCCATGAGTATGTCCATTACAAATAATTGGTTTCCCAAATTTTCTAATATCGCTTTCTTCTATACTTTCTAAGTATGCACCTAAATAATCAGAAATATTATCAAAATCTGCCTCTCTATTAGAATTATTACCAACATCTGCTAATATAGATTTAAATACAATAGCACCATTACTTTGTTCATATCCAATTAAAAAATAGGGAATTTCATTGTTCGTTCTTTGAGTTATCTCTCGTATTTTTAATAGTTCATTATATACATTTTCTTCTATGAAAACTTGATTATTATTTTCATTTACATTATCAAAATACAAAGATGGTACTGGTATATTCTCTTGATTATACCCTTGATTTAAATATGTTTCAAAAATACTTGTAAAAAAATCTCTATTAGAAGTATTTTCTAACAAACTTTGAATTGCTATATTTCTTGCTTCTTGTCTTTCCATTAATATCACTCCAATTTCTAATTATTAATTTAAATCTAGATATTCACATCTTTTTTTAGTTGCCTTTATTTCTTCTGGTTTCCCATTAGGGAACTTTATGCAAGTATTATTATCATCATTGTTATGCTTACAAAAATCGCATTGACTACTTTTTACCTCAATATCTCCTTTTTCATAAACAAACTTATTATTTTCTTTTTTCTCAGTATCTAACATAATCTACCTCCAATTAAATCGTCCTATTATTTCCACTCATTTGCAAATCTATATTAAAAGAATATTCTCTAAAGTTAAAGGATAATGGTGTTGACATCATAGCCATTAATTCTGCTTTCTTTTTTTCATAATCTGAATCATTATATAACTTATTCAAATGTGATTCAATTATAAATTGATTAAGTTCATTATAAGTTTGATTAACATATTCATTTAATTCATCAAACCATTTTGAATATTCAGTAAAAGGTGTATTTTCACTAAATGAGTGAATTTTATTTTCCTTTAATTCTGTTAAGATAATAAATTTATCCATATTTTCAATAAACTTCAAAACATTTTCTAATGAATTATATTTACACATTTCAGTAATTAAATCATCTAAACTAGATTTAAAATAAAATGATTGCATTTGTTCTTTCCCAATTAAGTGTTCGATCAATTTTGCATAATGTAATTCATTTGAATATCCACTATCTCCATTTTTACCAAAATATCTTTGAGTTAATAGTTCAGTATAACCCTCATTAAAACCTCTTCCAATATCCTTTTTCTCATTTATATGTTGATGATGAAATCCACTGTTTAACACTAATTTATTCTCATCATAATAACTTGATGAGGCATGAAACAGTTCGTGATAAAAAGTAACTTCATCTTTTCTATGTAATGTAATTAATCCATTCGGATTATATAATCCACTTGTTGACATAGATTCTTTTTCTAAGAATTTTATACTAATTTTTCTTATGTTTTGTTTTACTATCTCAAAATCATTGGGACTTAATTCATTTGCCATAATACTCAAAAAGTTTTGTATAAGCTGTTCATAATTCATAAATATACCTCTAATCAGTTAAAACAATGTTTTTAATATCTATTAAATTATTGTTTTCATCAAACTCTAGTTTAAAAGTTTCACAATATTTCCACTTGCCATCAAAGAAAACTTTGTTATTAAATTTATAACTATCTGAATAACTAATTTCACACCATTTTTTTAATAAAAATGCAATAGCCGTTGAATGACTAACAACTAATATTCTTTTATTTTTATATTCATTTAGCAAATAGTTTATGGCATTTAATAATCGTTCTCTAACTTCTTTTTGACTTTCTCCATTATCAATTTTATAGTTTTCATCTTCAAATTGGTGAGTTTCAAAATCGAGTGGAAGTTCTTCCCAAGAATTAATGCCATGAATTCTTTCGCCAAATTTATCAGATATATTAACTTTCAAATTATTTTTATAAGCAAAATATTTTGCAGTTGACATTGCTCTAACATAATTACTAGACCAAACTACATCAATGTTATTGAATTCATCATTATTGCTTATTTTTTCAGCAAGTTTCTCACCATTGATAGATAATGGCATTTTAATGTTTGCAAACAAAATACTTTCGTGTACATCTTCAATACCACGATGCATTTTGAAAGGTTCTGAATGTCTTACTAAATAAATAGTAGTATTCATTTTTTACCACCTCGATATTAGTATTATCCATAAATATTATAGCATATTTTTGACTAATTCCACTTTTTTGGAGTAAAATTACTCCAAATTAGACATTTTTTGCTTCAAAATGTAAATGTTGTGATATACTTATATCAGTTAGTAATTATTACTACCTATAAATTTATGCTTAATGGTTGTTGTACTTCCACCAAAAGGGCACCAGATAAAAATTAGCCGAACTATTTAGTTCGCTTTTTTTATAGCCATTTGACCGCTTTTTTAAATTATGAAGTTAATTTGACAAACTAGCACTATTATGCTAGAATATAGGCTATTAATTTTGGAAACGGAGATAAATAATGAAAAAAAGAAGTAAATATGATGTGTTAGAAAAAGAATATAAAAATAATTCAGTTCTTGCACTTGATTTAGCTTTGAGGCTTTTTAACATAAGAAACAAAATGCAAACTAAACACTTAGATGAAGAAAAAGTCTCTGAACTTTTAAAAGAAGTATTGCCTGTAATAATCACATTTGCTAATATTGGATATGAAAATGTCAAAGATTTAGGAAGCATCGTTAACAGAGAAGAATTGATAAAATTTTTAAAACAAGAGAAGATTGATCCAACCGAATTTAGCTCTAATTATCTTAAAAACATCAATCATTATACTAAATTATTATTAGTTTTTGCTATCTTGTCTAAAGAAACATCAATATTGCCAAGCTTTAAAAATCCACAGTCTGCCATAGAGTTGTTGGGAGGTCGTGAGGTGAGTGATGATTTATTCAATGATTTGTTTGATAATTTAAGTATAGACATTAAGAATTGTATAAAAGAAATTTTAATTAGTGATTTTGATGTTAATGAAATTACAAATTGTCAAAAAGAATTATTGGAAGAGTATCACGATAAATATATGAGTCAAAATATTTATGATCAAGTTACAGACGATCAGGAAAAACCGCAACTAGTCATGAAGTTGGCTAAGTCATATTCGAAAAAATCATGCTATTAAAAAGTCATTAATGACTTTTTTGTTTACAATAAATTTTATCCATAGTATAATAATTAATGAAATGATGGTGAAGGGATGAACCAAGAAAAAATAGGAAAGATAATTAAAAACATAAGAATTCAAAATCATTTAAGTCAACGTGAATTTGCCGAAAAATTTGGAGTTACTTATCAAGCGGTATCAAAATGGGAAAATGGTAAAAATATACCAGATATTGTAGTTTTAAAGGAGATATGTCGTGAGTATAACTTAAATTTAGATAATTTATTAGATGCTAAAATATCTAAAATAAAGTTAAATTGGTTAAAGTGGGTAATTCCAGTTTTTATTTTAATAGTTGCTACTTTTGTTTTTTTAGTTATAAGAAATGATGATTTTGAATTCAAAACAATTTCAACAGGTTGTGAGGATTTTACAGTTGATGGAAGTATCGCTTATAATAATAAAAAATCATCTATTTATATTTCTCATATAACTTATTGTGGTGGCAATGACAATCATCAATATAAAAGCATAAACTGCGTTTTATATGAGACAAATGGCAAAATTAAAACAGAAATCGGACGTTATAATTATTTGAATAATCAAACTATTACCTTAGAAGAATTTTTAGCTAATGCCAGTTTTGTAGTAACAAATTATGTCAAAACTTGTGAAATGTACTCCAAAGATACTCTTCATTTAGAAATCGAAGCTGTTACCAATACTAACGAAGAATTTTTTTATAAGATTCCGTTAAGGGTGGAGGATTGCGAATAGATCTCAACTTGAAGTTGAGTCTATGTCAACTAATTCTTTATTGTCTTTTTTTAAAAATATATTTAAAATTTATATTGAAGGAGGAATGCTATGAAAAAAGCAAAAAGCAGGTTTTTTTTAATAGGTGTAATAATTGCTATTTTGGCTATTATTAGTGGAATTGTTTTATCATTGTATGGAGGAAATCAAAAATATGAAGAAGTTATGGTAATTGATAGCTTAATAACTAGTCAAAGTAAAAAAGAAAAAAATTTTAAAGTGACTGGATATACAATCGAACAACCTAATATTATTTTAAATCCTTATGGTAATTCACCATTAACGGCTTTGGTATTATTTGAAACAGAAGAAGTAGTTAGTCCTAAAGTAACGATTGTTGGTAAAGATAAAAATACGACATTTACACATACTTTCGATAGTAACAAAGAACATTATTTATCAATTTATGGTTTATATGCTGATTACAACAACGAAGTTGTTATTGAATATGAGACAAATGGCGAAACAATCAGTAAGACAATCAATATAAAAACCGATAAATTACCTGATAATTTTATTTTGCCAACCAGAGTTATTGCTGATAAAGAAAGTCTAGATAATCAACTATATTTCTTCACACCATCTAGTGTGGGATACACTTGTGCTTATGATGTTAATGGCGATGTTAGATGGTACTTAACTAATTATGCATTATGGGAAATTAACCGTTTAGAAAATGGTCATTTACTTGTTAGTACTGAAAGATTAATTAATCCACCATATTACATGACGGGTTTATACGAAATAGATTTATTAGGTAAAATATATGTAGAGTATAGCCTTGATGGTGGTTACCATCATGATTATTTTGAAATGGAAAATGGTAATTTGTTAATAGCTAGCGATGATTTTAATAATGATAGTGGCACAGTTGAAGATTATGTTGTTGAAATCGATCGGACAACCGGTGACGTTGTTAAGACTTTTGCTTTAAAGAATATTTTGCATATGACGGATGGCAAAAGTGAAAATTGGATTGACTATGATTGGTTTCATCATAATTCAGTTTGGTACGATAAGGCTACT
>CALVKK010000056.1 GCA_944332645.1 uncultured Bacilli bacterium | reverse complement strand
AGACTAAAGCAGAAGTTGTTAAAAATGTAAGTCCAATCACCCACATTTTCTTGCGATCTTTCATCGTTATAATAATTGATAGCAAAAACAATAAAACCCACATTGCACATGGGTTAAAACCATCGATGAACCCTAATATAATTGCCACCAAAGGTAATGATGCATCCTTAGGATCAACATCACCCAAAAAAGGAATATTAAAACTTCCCTCTGGTGGATTAATTGTATAATCAACATTTAAATCATTAACCACTACATTGACAATATCGACATATTCTTCTTCTTTGTATTTATCGATTGCTGTTTTAATTTGATTTTCTACAGTCTGATTAAATCCTGTCATGCCTGTTGTTCCAATGACTGTATAAGGCACTGTTTTATCATTATTATTTAATGCTTTTCTAACTTTAGACAATAATTCATCATTTTCTTGATTTCTAGTCGTTTCATAAGTAATAATATTAAAATCATTTCCCTTACTATATTCTTCTAGAAATTCCATTTCTTCTTTACAAGTACTACAAACATCTGAATAAAATAAGTAGACATTTAACTCTTTGCCTTTAACAAAAGGAATAAAACTAAATAAAATTAAAATTGTAAATAAAAACTTTTTCATGTTAAATAACCTTTCAAAACTTCACCAATTTGTTCAACTGTTTTTTCGCCAACAATTCTATTTATTTCTTTGCCATTATCTAATACAACTAAAACTGGCAAAGTTGTTCCAATATTATATTGTTCGACTACTTCTTCATCTAAATCATAATCATAATCAATATATTCAAAATTAGGAAACATTTTTTTTATTTCTTCATACCTAGGATGCATAATTAAACATGCTGGGCACCAAACAGCACTTACTATAATTATTTTAATACCCAAACACCCCTTCCAAACTATCATCGTTAATTATAAAACTATCGACATTGACTTCGATATACTCTTCTTTGTCTTTTCTAATTACTATTTTACTTATTCCAGCATTGATAATAAATCTTTTGCAAAACATACAAGGCATTGCATTCTTAACATACTTGTTATCAGCCACTTCTTTCCCAACTAGATACAAAGTTGAATCAATAACATCTTTTCTAGCAGCACTTATGATTGCATTTTGCTCCGCGTGAACACTGCGACACATTTCATAACGTTCACCTCTTGGAATTTGTAATTTTTCACGCATACAATAACCTAAATCACCACAATTTTTTCTACCTCTTGGAGCACCATTATAACCCGTAGCTATGATTTCATCATTTTTAACTATTACCGCACCAAACGCTCTTCTTATGCAGGTTGACCTTTCCAAAACTGATTTGGCAATATCTAAATAATAGTTTATTTTGTCTACTCTTTTCATAATTTTAACTCCTTATAACATACATTAAATTTTTCTAAAAAATAATCGATTTCTTCTTCGGTAGTTAAATGTGACAAACTAATTCTAAGACTTGATTTAGATTTGTTTTCATTTTTAGTTAATGCATAAACTGATCTAGAAACACTACCAGTTGAACACGCAGTTTGTGTTGATATATATATATCGTATTTTTCTAAAGCGTGTAACATCGTTTCAGGTTTAATGCCGATGACACTTATATTTAAAATATGAGGGACACAATAATCATTACTGTTAATAAAAATATCAGAATATTTACTTAAACCTTCTTTTAATTTTCTATTTAATTTATTTACATAATCAACATCAGTATTTTCTAAAATCAACCGTATTGCTTTGGAAAAAGAAGCAATCAAAGCAGTAGCTGGTGTACCACTCCTATATACAGTGGTGCTCTTACCTCCGTGAATTAATGGTTCTAATAAAACACTCTCTTTTTTATATAATAAACCTATTCCCTTGATTCCATATATTTTATGAGCTGAAAAGCTAGCTAGATCAATATCAGTTAAATCTATTTTTATTTTACCTAATGCTTGAGTCATATCAACATGAAAAAAACATTTTGGATATTCTTTAATGATTTCAGATATT
Organism: uncultured Bacilli bacterium; assembly: GCA_944332645.1. GTDB lineage: Bacteria > Bacillota_I > Bacilli_A > RF39 > UBA660 > Faecisoma. The sequence goes on along the minus strand of CALVKK010000056.1, from coordinate 4,956 downwards.
TTATCTAATGGTTGAATAAGACCAATTTCACTATTAACAGCACATATACTAACCAAAATTGTTTCATCGGTCAGTATTTTTTTTAAATTTTCTAAATCAACTATACCGTTAGTATCACATTTGACAAAATCGACTTTAAAACCTAACTTTTGCAAATAGTTTAGTGGTCCATATATTGAAGAATGTTCAAATTCAGTTGTAATAATATGTTTACCTCTATTTTGATATTTCAAAGCAATTCCTTTAATTGCCATATTGTTTGATTCGGAAGAACCACTAGTATAAATAATCTCTTTTTCTTTAATATTTAACAAATCAGCAATTTGTTTAGTTGCAGCACCTATTAAACTATTAGCAGCAACTCCTAATTTATGCAAAGAATTTGGATTACCAAAATAATTTTTATTTACTTCTAAAAATGTATTTAGCACCTCATTATCTACAGGTGTAGTAGCTGAATAATCTAAATATGTCATTACCAATCACCATGTTTAATTTTATCAAATTTAGATTAAAAAGTAAATATTAATACTTACTATAAAAAAAGACAAATAAGAAATAAAATGTACCCAATGTCAAGGACTAAATAAAAAGAGAGACCTGCTTTATAGGTTACATTTTAAAATCTATTCATCTTTTGTATATTCACAACTACTACATTTTATTTTTTTACCCTTAATAGTTAACAAGCTACCACAATTTGGACATTTTTCTGATATTGGCATATCCCAATAAGCCGTTTTACAGTTAGGATAATTATTGCATCCGTAAAATTTTTTGCCTTTTTTACTCTTTTTCTCAACTATTTTACCGTCGCAATTTGGACAGTCGACTATTTCTTTTACTTTTTTTTCTTGTTGTTTGATGTATTTACAGGTAGGAAAATTACTACAAGCTACAAATTCACCATACTTACCATTCCTAATAACTAATGGACTACCACAGATTGGGCAATCTTCACCTGTTTTAACAGCTTCTTTTTTTGGTAATTGTTCAAACGCCTTTTTTAAAGCTGGTTCAAAATCATTATAAAAGTTTCTTAGTGTGTCGACCCAATTTTCTTTTCCATCAGCTATTTTATCTAAGTCATTTTCCATATTAGCTGTATATTCAACATTGATTAAATGACTAAAACATTCTTGTAATTTGTCAGTAATTTGAATTCCTATTTTAGTTGGAATAAATTTTTTATCAACTACGTCAACATATTTTCTGACCTTTAAAGTTTCCATTGTTGTGGCATAAGTACTTGGTCTTCCAATTCCTAATTTTTCCATTTCTTCAATTAATTTAGCCTCCGTATAACGAGCTGGAGGTTTAGTAAAATGTTGTTCTTTATTTATGTTATTAGCAACAATTACATTAGATTTATAGGTATCTAGCGGTGGTAAGGTGGTTTCTTTAGTATCTTCATAATCACTATATACTTTTAAATAACCATCAAAAATAATAACTTGACCAGTTGCTTTAAATTGATAATTGTTATTATCTAAAATAACAGTCGTATTAATAGTAGTAGCATCCTTCATTAAACTGGCTAAAGCACGATAATAAATCATTTTGTATAATTTATATTCATCATTACTTAAATAAGGCTTAACACTTTCTGGAGTTCGGCTAATACTAGTTGGTCTAATTGCCTCGTGAGCATCTTGAACATTTTCCATCTTTTTTGCTGTTTTTACATAGCCAATATACTCTTCTCCATATTTATCTTTAATAAATCTATAAGTTGACTTAATAAATTCATCTGATAAACGGACTGAATCAGTACGCATATAACTAATCAAACCAACTGTTTCATCTTTAAGTTCAATACCTTCGTATAACTTTTGCGCTAAAGACATAGTCTTCTTTGCATTAAAACCAAATTTACTAGAAGCAAGTCGTTGTAAAGTACTGGTAATGAATGGCGGATTAGATTTTTTATCCTTGTTTTTCTTATCAACACTAATAATTTTAAAAGATTTACTTAATTTTGCTAAAATTTCGTTAGCTTCAGCTTCACTTTTAACAGTTATTTCTTTATTATTATATTTAAATAGTTCCGCTTCAAAATCTTTAAAAATACCAGTTATTGTCCAATATTCCTCAGGAATAAATTTTTCGATTTCTCTTTCTTTATCAACAATTAATTTCAAAGCGACACTTTGAACACGACCAGCACTAGTACCATCAGTTTTTGCTTGCATTAATTTACTCAATCTAAAACCAATAATACGATCTAAAATTCTCCTTGTTTCTTGACTGTTAACTAAATTTTGATCGATTTTACGCGCATGATCAAAAGAATTCAAAATAGCATCTTTTGTTATTTCATTAAAAACTATTCGTTCGTAATTATTATTTTTTAAACCTAACGTATCAAATAAATGCCACGAAATAGCTTCACCTTCACGATCAGGATCGGTAGCAAGATAAACAAAATCAGCTTTTTTAACCTCTTTTTTTAAATCATTGATTAATTTGGTTTTTCCCTTAATAGTTACATAATCAGGTTTAAAATTATCTTCCAAATCTATTCCTAATCCATATTTACCTTTAGTAGATAAATCTCTTATGTGACCTTTACTAGATAAAACTTCAAAATCTTTACCTAGATATTTTTCGATTGTTTTGCTTTTGCTTGGAGACTCAACTATAACTAGTTTCATACAACAATCACTCCTCGTATATACTTTATACACTAATATTTTTATCTTGTCAATATTATTCATAAAGATTTTATTTTTGATTTTTTTTAAGTCTTCTGATTACTTTTTTTTCTATTCTAGAAATATAAGATTGTGATATCCCTAAAATTTCAGCTACGTCTTTTTGGGTCATCTCATCATGATTAAATAATCCATATCTTAAAATCATAATCTGACGATCTCTTTTGTTTAAAGAATTGATTTCTTGATAAAGCATTTTTCGGTTAGTTTCTTCTTCTAAACCTTTAGTAACAATATCCGAATCTGTTCCTAAAATATCTTCTAAATGTAGCTCGTTTCCTTCCGAATCATAACTTAAACTATCTTCGAAACTTATTTCTCCTTTTCTCTTTTTATTTTTTCTTAAAAACATCAAAATTTCATTATCAATACAACGCGATGCATAAGTAGCAAGTTTAATATTTTTATCCAATTTATACGTATTTACCCCTTTTATTAAACCAATCGTGCCGATACTTACTAAATCTTCTAAATCAATACCTGTATTTTCGTATTTTTTGGCCAAAAAAACTACTAATCGCAAATTATGTTCGATTAATTTCGCACGAGCAAATTCATCACCATTCATTGATTTTTCGACATATAACACCTCTTCTTCTTTAGATAAAGGTGCAGGTAATTTATCCGCACTACCAACATAAAACACTTCTTTGGTAAATATTTTCAAAATTAGATTTTTTAATTTAAGTAACAAAATCATCCCTCCAATATCTTTTTATTCAACAAGCAATTAACACCATCAATTTTAATTTTTTCATTTAGAATACCTACAATAACACCTTTTTTAATTAATCCGTTAATTTCAATTTTATCGACTTTTATACATTTAATAAGCCCTGTACCATTAATACTTTTATAAGGTATATAAAAGAATTTATCTGTTTTAAGATTTTGGTCAATCAAGATGACTGGTCTATTGGTAAATGGTACCGTTAAATCGTTGCCAGTATCTAGAAAAGCATTAAATAATAACTTGTGATTATTATGGTAAATATTTACTTTATAGTAATTGTTATAATTGTTTTTTAACCATAGTCCCTGTTTAACATAAATATATATAATTATAGGACAAAATATGATTAAAAATATTGCATTAATTGATAACCCGTTATTGATAAAAATAAGTCCAAATTGCTTATACGAAAATTCAATATTTAAAAAATATAAAAAACCACCTAAAATAATACTAGCCGAATATAAGTAAAGAAGATTTTTCATAGTATATTTAATACCACGATAACCAAAACTAACTAGTACCATCAATATACTTATTATGACTTTATAAATAAATAAAGTAAATGAACTAATTGTTAAAAACAAAAACAAAATGCTTATTCCTCCAACAAAAGCACCACCTATAATTTTATAGACACTGACATTTCTTCTTAATAAAATAGATACTGATAGTAATAAAATAAAGTCAAAACAAAAGTTTAAAATCATTACTAAATCTAAATATATTTTCGTATATTAATCACCCCTTTGAATAATTATAAAAAAAAAAAAACTAAAATTTTGTCATTTTAATGATAAATTTTAATTTTTTCTTGCTTTTTTTCAATATGGAATCTTTGAACAACGGATAAAGAACACATAAGGCTGATTGCAAAAGTTCCACCATAAGATAAAAAAGGAAGTGGTACACCTGTAAGTGGTATTAGACCAAACAAACCACCTAAATTAATGAAAATATGCAAAAATATATAAGTTGCTATTCCAAGGCATATATACCGTCCTCTTAAAGTGTTAGCATTAGTTGCAATTTTTAATACTCTAAACAAAACAAAAATGTATGCTAAGAAAATAAATGAACATTTTAAAGCACCATACTCCTCGCCAATAATGGCAAAAATACTATCAGTATGGGGTTCAGGAATATAAGAATACTTTTGTTTACTTTTTCCAATCCCTAAGCCAAACAAACCACCATCATTTAACGCAATAAAACCATTACAAACTTGATATCCTGTCGTTTCATATTTTGAGCAAGGATTAAAGTAATCAAATCGTGATAATTGTGCATCTGAAAGAAAATATCCTTGCCTTAAGACAATAACTGCTATTCCGACTATACCAACACCAACTACTAAACAAATAGTTCTAACTTTATCAATTCTTCTAATTGGACTGGATAAGAAAAGAACACCCGCTATGCCTAAGATAATTAAAGCACTACCTAAATCTCGTTGAATGAATACTAGGGCAGGAATTAAAAACATAACAAGTAAAATAATACCTATCT
>CALVKK010000055.1 GCA_944332645.1 uncultured Bacilli bacterium | reverse complement strand
ATATTATAATTTTGGGAGGTAATACCTCTAATAATTTAAGTTGGATTAGAAAAATGGAAAATATATATTCAAAAAGTTATAATGTATCTATTTTGGAATTTGATAATTGGAAAGATGATACAATGATTGACTTTGACAGAGAAAGTGACAAACTAATAAAACTTTGTGATGGGAAAGGGAAATATGCAATAATAGCTAAATCTGCAGGGGCAATTTTAGCGGCTAGGGTAATAAAAAAGGAAGAGATTACACCTAATATACTGATTGTATTAGGGCTCCCTTTAAAATTTTGTTTTAATAATTGTATTGATATAGAAAAATTGTTTAGTGAAATTAGTAAAAAATGTAAAGTTTTAATAATTCAACAAGAGTTTGATCCACAGGGAAGTGCAAAAAAAGTTTTTGACATATTTAAGAATGATATACCTGTTAAAATGATAAAAGGGAACAAACATATATATTCCAACTTTTTATTAATAAAAAAAGAAGTAGATCTTTTTATTAAAAATAATTTTTGAGATTAAATATTGGAACAAAAAAACTATATTATATATTCAGAAAAATTTATGTTGATGTATCAAAAATGTTTTTAACTCATTAAAATGTGAATATATTGATAAAAACATGAAATAACTGATGACATGAAAGAAAATTTAATTGTTATAATTAAGTATAATTATTCTGTTGAAAAGTAAAAATTAGATCGGAAGAATGTTAAATAGAAAAATAATATTTACAAATTTATAATTTTTATGGTATTATTTCATCAAGAAATAATACTATTTTTTATTCTAAAGATATTGTTAGTACAAATAAAAAACATAGAAATTGTTAAAGATGCCTATAGTTATATTAATAACTTAAATGGTATTTTAGGAGATACTAATATTAATAAGATAGGGGAAATTAATAATGAAATTATTTTTATGTGGCGGTGGATGTGGAAAGCAAATTTTTAATGCATATCAAAAGTTCAAGAAAGTTATAGATAAATCTAAACCAATATTGTATATTCCATTAGCAATGGAAGAAGAAATGTATAATAGTTGTTATGAATGGTTTAGTAATGAAATATTAAATTTTGGGTTGACTGAATTTGAAATGGTAAAAAGTTCATTAGAATTATCGAAAAAAGATTTTACGAAGTATAGTGCATTATTTATTGGTGGTGGAAATACATATAAGTTATTGAAAGATTTATATGATAATTCAAATTATAATAAAATCATTGACTATTTAAAAAATGGTGGAATTGTCTTTGGTGGAAGTGCAGGAGCGATAATATTTGGAAAAGATATTGATAGTTGTTTATTAGAAGATAAAAATAATATAAATTTGAAAGATACTAAAGGATTTAATTGTTTAAACGAATACTCAATACTTTGTCACTTGAATAAATCTAAGTTTAAAAAAAATAAAGATTACTTAAGAAAATACTCAAAAAGTCATAAAACAATATATTTACCAGAAGAAGATATCATATATATTTCAAATGACAAAATAAAGTTTATTGGTAATAAAAAGTATATAATTTTTAAAGCAGGTAATTGTAGTTTGCACAATTTTGCAAATTTTAAAAAGGATATGTACGATAAATAAAATAATATTTAATAATTGAGGATTAGAATTAGATTTATACTACAATGAACTTAGTGCATTTCTAAAAACAAAATGTAAAAAACTAAAATTATAATATAAGAAAGAGGTTAAAACATATGAAAACAAGAATTATATTAACAGGTATATTAAAAGACAATGATTTATTTTTGATAGTAAAAAGAAATGAAAATGATGATTTATATCCTGGGGCTTGGGAATTCCCAGGTGGTCATTTAGAAGATGGTGAAACTTTAAAAGCTGGTTTAAGAAGGGAACTTGAGGAAGAAATTGGCTTTATCGAAGATTTTAATTCGATAATCACTCATTATTATGATGAGATTAAGAAAAATAATGAAGAATTAGTACATGATTTAGAAATTGATTTTATTGTTAATGTTGATAGTTCTAAAATTAATGTTAAATTAAGTCCCGAACACTGTGATTATCGATGGGTTACAAAAGATTCTGACTATTTAGATAAATTTGTAAAAGATAAATTATCAAATATATAAAGTAAATTTAATTAAACATATTAAAAAAGTGATTTCTAATCGCTTTTTTGTTATAATATTAGTTAGGTGAAGTAAAGTATGAGTAAAATAAGGGTAATGGATGAAATTTTAGCTAACAAAATAGCTGCTGGTGAAGTGGTCGAAAGATGTGCTTCCGTTGTTAAAGAATTAGTGGAAAACAGTATCGATGCAGATAGTCATGAAATAAAAATCGAATTAAAAGAAGCGGGAACTAGTTTAATCAAAGTAACTGATGATGGAACAGGTATGGATAAAGAAGATGCTGTCATTGCTTTTAATCGTCATGCAACAAGTAAAATAATGGATGAATCAGATTTATATAATATTAATACTTTAGGGTTTAGAGGTGAAGCTTTAGCTAGTATTGCTTCAGTTAGCAATGTTTTACTTAAAACAAGTCAAGGAGAAGTTGGAACTTTAGTTAATATTAGGGGTGGTAAGTTAATTAAAGTTGAAAATACTGATGCTAGGGAAGGTACCGTTATCGAGGTAAGTGAATTATTTTATAATACGCCAGCTCGCCTTAAGCATATGAAAAGTTTATATACGGAATTAGCAAGTATCACTGATTATGTTAATAAAATAGCCTTAGCACATCCAGAAATTAGATTTACTTTAATTAATAACAATAATATTATTTTAAAAACAGATGGGTCTAATAATCTTCTTAAAACAGTCAGTGCAATCTATGGCATGGATATCGCTCGAAAAATGATTGAAATAAATGGCGAGGATGATGATTATGTCATTAGTGGTTTTATAAGTTTGCCAGAAGTCAATCGCGCAGGGCGTAATCATATGGTAACGTTAGTTAATGGAAGAGTAGTTAAAAATCAAGAATTAAATAAAACAATTAATGATAGTTATCATTCTTATAAACCGGACAATCGCTATCCCATCGTCGTTATTAATATCGAATTAGATCCTAGCTTAGTTGATGTTAACATTCATCCAACTAAAATGGATATTAAGTTTAGTAAACTAGAAGAATTACAACAACTTATCCAAAACATAATTACGAATAGACTAGATCGTCAAAATTTAATACCGCAGGCAGATATAATCGTTAACAGTTTTGAGAATAACGATTTAAAACATGTTCAAGGTTTTAAACCGTATCAACCTGAACTGCCCAAATATGAAGAAATAACTTTAGATTTTAGTGTTAAAGAAGAAGCTGAAATAGAAAAAACAACTAATGAGGATATCGAACGTTTTCCTGTGATGTTTCCTATCGGTTTAGTCCATGGAACTTATATTATCTGTCAAAATGATATGGGAATGTATTTAATCGATCAACATGCTGCTAAAGAAAGAGTAAATTATGAAATCTTTAAAGAAAGATTAGCTAATCCATCAAAAGAAAATATAGCTTTGTTGTTGCCTATGACGATCGAATTATCAAATGAAGAGTATATTATTTTGAAAGAAAATTTTGATTTGCTTGAAAATATGGGATTTGAAATTGCTGAATTTGGAATAAATTCCATTATTATCAAAGCACATCCAACTTGGTTAACAGATGGTTTTGAACATTTACAAATTCAAAGAATAATAGAAGCTATTATTCATAAAGAAAAGGATTTTGATTTGGCTAAATTTAATGATCATTTAGCAGCTACTTTAGCTTGTAAAGCAAGTGTTAAAGCTCATACTGAAATTTCGCTTGATGAAATGCGAGCTTTGATTTCTGATTTAAGTAAATGTCATAATCCTTTTAACTGTCCCCATGGACGACCAACGGTTATAACTTTTACTACTTATGATTTAGAAAAATTATTTAAACGAAGTGGTTTTGAAAGCTTAAAATAACCTGAAATTATTTTTTAACTTCAGGTTATTTTGATTATATATCGCTACTAAATCTCTTTATGAAAATAAGTAGTGTCTCTTACTAAATAATTGTTTTTTAAATACAAATTATGAGCTGCTAATCTTCTTTTGTTAGATGTAAATTCGATCGAATTTACATTTTTTTCTTTAGCTAGTTCTTCAACTTTTTTAAGTAATGAAGTTCCAATGCCTTGATTTCTTTCTTGAGCTGAAACACAGACATAATGTAGATAAAAAATAGTTTTGTTTTTTACGACGTCATTTCTTATATCAATCATAATATGACCAACAACATTATTATCTTTGACGGCAATTAAACTTAAGTATGGACTGTTTTTTAAAGCTAACGTTAGTTGTTCTTTAGTATTCACATCAGGAAAGCATTCTAAAATTAAGTTGGCTAAAGACTCAAATTCATCAGTTAAGTATTTTATTTCAATCATCGTATCACCCAATTTAATTATATTATTAAAATGAAATAATGTAAAGTTTATTTCTACAATAAAAAATTTAAGAGTTTAGTACTCTTTTTATTCAAATATGATATAATTAAACTGTTGAGGTGAATTGTATGCGTTTAAGCGAAAACTTTTTCTATACTTTTAGAGAAGATGTTAAAGACGAAGAAACTATTAGTGGGAACTTATTAGTAAAAAGTGGTATGATCAAAAAAATAGGAAATGGTATTTATATGTATATGCCATTAGGACTAAGAGTTTTAAACAATATCGAAAAAATTATCAGAGAAGAAATGAATAAGGCAGGTGCTAATGAATTGTTGATGCCTAATTTACTGCCAGAAGAAGTCTATATTAACAGTGGTAGAAGAGATAATTTTGGTAATTCAATGTTCGGATTAAAAGATCGTTATAACCGTTGTTTAGTATTGGGGCCTACACATGAAGAGTTTTTTGTTGAAGCTGCCAAAATGAAAATAAGATCTTATAAAGATTTGCCTTTTAATCTTTATCAAATTGGAAATAAATATCGTGACGAACCACGTCCAAGATTTGGGCTGATTAGAGTAAGAGAATTTTTTATGAAAGATGCTTATAGTTTTGATATTGATTTAGATGGTTTAGATATATCTTATCATAAAATGTTTGAAGCCTATAAAAAAATATTTGACCGAATGGGAATTGATTATCGCATTGTTAAGGCTGATACTGGTGTCATGGGTGGGTTATCAAGTGAAGAGTTCCAGGCGGTCACTGATGTTGGTGAAGATATTTTAGTTTTATGCGATTGTGGTTATGCTTCGAATATTGAAGTAAGCGAATGCGTTGTCAACAAAGAAAAAGCAGAAAAGCCAAAAGAAAAAGAATTAGTTTATACACCAAATGCCAAAACGATTGAGGAAATTTCTGATTTTTTAAAAGAAGATAAAGCTAAGTTTGTTAAAACATTGATTTACAAAATCGACGGTGTTTTATATGCTTGCTTAGTTAGTGGTGATCGCGAAATAAATGAAACTAAATTACGAAAATTAGTAGGTGGTTCTAATATTGAATTGGCAAATTTTGAAGAAGTAGAAAGTGTTACTAATGCTAAAGTTGGATTTGCTGGCCCCATCGATTTAAGTATTAAAATAGTTATAGATAACGATATTTTATATAAATATAATTACATAGTTGGTGCTAATAAAACAGATTATCATTATAAAAATGTCAATACTTCGGATTTTAAATATGATTATGTTGGTGACATTAAAAATGTCAAAGAATTTGATGTTTGTCCTAAATGTGGTAAAAAACTGTATTTTAAAAATGGTGTCGAAATAGGAAATACCTTTAAATTAGGCACTAAATATTCTAAAGCTTTAGGATTAAACTATTTAGATGAAAACAACGAGTTAAAACCAGTTGTAATGGGAAGTTATGGTATTGGTTTGGGGCGTATCATGGCTAGTGTTGTTGAACAAAGAAACGATGAATATGGTATCATCTGGCCAATTAGTATTGCTCCATTTAAGGTAGCTATTGTTTTAGTCAATAAAGATGACGATATACAAAAAGCTATTGCTAATGCTTTATATAATGATTTAAATCGAAACAATATAACAGCTATTTTAGATGATCGTAATATAAGGGCTGGAGTTAAGTTTAACGATATGGATTTAATAGGTATCCCTTATCGTATTACAGTAGGAAAAAAAGCGAAAGATAGTTTAGTTGAACTAAAGATTAGGGAAACTGGTCAAACTTTTGATGTTCATGTTAATGATATTGTCGTTAAAATAAATGAACTGATAAAATAAAATTCGACAAATTTTGACTGATCAATAGGGTATGATAATAATGGTGAGAGTATGAAAAAATATCTATTAACTATTATTGTATCTTTGTTGGTCGGTTTTTTATTGTCTTTTTATATGTTAAAAGAATATGAAAATACTGATATCTTTCCTGTTTTTAAACAGCAACAAACAGCATATTTAATTCAACAAGGCGTTTATTCAAGTATGGAAAGTATGCAAGAAAATACATCTAACCTAACTGATTATATATATAGTGTTATTGACAACATGTATTATGTTTATATTGGAATAAGTTTGGATAGTGAAAATGTCAATAAAATTCAAGAATATTACAAGAAACAAGGAATTAATACTATTATTAAAACAACGACATTGACAGATAGTGATTTTATTAGTTCACTAAAGCAATATGATATGGTTTTAAAAGAAACGACTGCTGAAGACACAATTAAAGAAATATGCAAACAAGTTTTAAGTAAATATAAAGAATGAAGGAGGTTTTATGAATGTTTTAATGAAAGATATTCCCTTAAATGAAAGGCCGCGTGAACGATTAATTAATAAAGGTGTTGAATATTTAAGCAATGAAGAATTGTTAGCAATACTACTTAAAACAGGAACTAAAGATTCATCGGTTAAGGTTCTGGCTAGTAACATTTTAAAACAATTAGACAATATCAATAGTTTAAAGGATATTAATTTACAGAATCTAATCAAAATAAAAGGGATTGGCAAGGTTAAAGCTTGCGAAATATTGGCTGCTATTGAATTAGGAAAAAGATTAAATGAGAAAACAATGTATATTAATCAAATTAAAATTTATTCTTCAGATAGCATTTATGAATATTATAAAGATAAATTAAATGATAAAAAACAAGAACATTTTTACTGTGTCTATTTAGATGTGAAAAATCATATTATTAAAGATAAGCTATTATTTATCGGTACAATTAATGAAAGTTTAATTCATCCTCGTGAAATATTCAAAGAAGCATATTTGTTAAGCGCTTTTAGCGTCATTTGTGTTCACAATCATCCAAGTGGTAATGTTAATCCTTCAAATAATGATATTGTTATGACTAAACAATTAAAAGAAGTGGGCAAGATGTTAGGAATAAAAGTCTTAGATCATATAATTATTGGTAAAGATGGTTATTTCAGTTTT
>CALVKK010000054.1 GCA_944332645.1 uncultured Bacilli bacterium | reverse complement strand
TATAAATATTGTAATTTCTAAATTTACATAAATCTTTTAATTTTTCTAATTGTTCTCCTAAAGAATAACCCTCACGTGCTTGGTCTTCAGTAGATACTCTTATGGAACGCATATACCGTATTATTTTAAAACATTAGATATAATAAATTTTTATTATAAAATAAATACCAATATTACTATTGGTACAGGTATAAAACAAGAAAAAGTTCATATTGATAAATTAATAATAACTTTATCATTAGGACTTTAAAATAGCATATTTCAAAATCTAATAATAATTGTTGAATAGAAAAACTACTGAAAACAATATCAGTAGTTTTGTTATTTTATAAAATTATATTATAGATAAGTCACTATTTCTTCAAAAGTGTCATAACCACTTTCTGCATTTATATGTCCTGCGCCATTTAATAATATCTGCTGTGTTGCTACTTTATCTGCAAATTCTTTTTCTACCTCATATTTAACATACGGATCGTTATCTGAATAGAAACAAATAATATCATTTGCATAATCTTTTACATTTTCAATATTATCAAAATACATTGAATTATTTACTGCATCATATTCTTCGTTAATTCCTAAGTAATTATTAAATCCACATACGAATATTAATTTTTTAACTTTTACTTTATTTTCTACTAAAAATTTAGATATAAAAATTGGTGCTATACTGTGTCCTATTATTGTTGTGTTTTCGTTTATTAAACCTAAGTCTAAATAAACCTTTAATAGTTTACTCCAATTTTCATAATTTTGATATCCTACACCTATTGGGAAATCCGGCACATATACTTGTTTTTCTTCTGAAACTATAAAATCAGATAACCAACTAAACCAATTTGAATATGGACTACTAAATGAGCCATGTATTATAAAATAATTATCTTTCATATCTCGTTTATCCTTTCTAATTATTTATATTTTTAATTCCCACTTCTGGTATCATAACATCGCTTGGTGTATCTATAATAAATTGGATTAATCTAGCAACTTCTTTTGTATCTAATCCATTAGCCATATTTTTAGTTATATTCATTTTATTAAACATATCTGTTTTCATCATACCTGGCAATACATCAGTAACTCTTATTCCATATTTTGCAATTTCATCTTGCAATGATTTAGAAAAACCAGTCACTCCCCATTTAGATGCATTATAGACAACTCTTTCAGCTTTATGATTTATTCCAGCTTGTGAGTTAATATTGATGATTAAACCATCTTTATTTTCTTTCATAGAAGGTATTACTGCTTTTGAAACATTTATTGTTCCAAGCAAATTAACTTCAATTACTGATTTTATTCTATCACTATCATTTGTATCTAGTTCTTCTTGAATCCATAGTCCTGCATTATTTACAAGAACATCAATTTTATTATTTTCTGTTATAATTTCAGTTATAGTTTTTTCTACTTCGGTATAATCACTTACATCACAAACTTTATACTTACAACTGTTATCATTTGCTACTAATTTTAATTTATCTTCATTTGTAGCAAGAATAATAACATTATTTTCTTTTGATAATGATTCTGCTAATGTTTTTCCTAAACCATCACTACCACCAGTTATTACTATTGTTTTTTTCATTTTTTTCCTCCTTACTCAACTTGATTAGCAAACTTATAAATAGGTATTCCACCATTATCTAACCAATCAACTTCTAAATTGTCAAATTCTTCACATCTAAAATCATTTAGTCTTTGATAATCTTGTTGTTCCATTTCAAAATTTAATGCCTCTAAATTTTGTCTTATATGTTCTATTTTATTAGCCTTTGTTATAGGTATAATGCTTTTTTCTTTAACATAATAGTTTAACAAAATTTGATTTTGTGTCTTATTATATTTATTAGCAAGTTCTACTAATAAAGGGTAATTATGATTAGCAGTTCTATTTCTTCTAAATGGTTGATAGTTTATAAATAATATATTGTGTTCCTTACAATAATCTAAAATACCAACATCTTCATTTTGCTTACACTCTAAATTATACAAACCTTCAAAACTAAATAATTCTATTCCTAATTCTTCAACTATCATTTTTAACTGATTTATATTAAGATTACTAGCGCTTACATTTCTACTTTTACCAATACTAACTAATCTTTTTAATTCTCTATAACTTTCTTCTAAAGGTATCTTACTTGCTTTAGGTGTATGTAGTAAAATGCTATCTGCATAATCAATTCCAAGTATATTTAAATACTTATCTAGTTGTTCTTCTATATCATCAACTTTTTCAATAAAGTTCTCAATTTTTACAGTTATAAATAACTTATTTCTATCAACTCTTTTTAAAAACTCAGAAATAAATTTCATAGTTTGACCACCGGCATAAATATAACTTATTTCTATAAAATTTTGTCCTTGTTCATAAGAGTAAATAAGTGCTTTCATTTCTTCTTCATCTATCACTAGTTCATTATCATTGTCTTCCCAAGATTCGTTTCTACTAGCACCTAAACCATAAGTTCCTATTGCTAGAGGAAAAATATTTTCTTTATTCATTATTGCCTCCTTGTATTTTTTCTAATCTTTTCCAATTATATATTCCATAGATATCGTTGATAAGATTTATTGTAGGGTTAAACACCATTGGCAATAATATTAAACTACCACTAATCACAGGTGTTCCCCATAATGCTATTAGTATTAAGTCATTTACTACATAAAAGTAGAAACTAAATTTACTTCTTCTAATACCTAAATAAATAGCAAATAAACTATCTATAACTGATAATGAAGAAATAAACAATTGATTAGTGTTAAATGCTTTTAATAAGAAATAGATACCTATGAAAGCAAGTATACTTGCAATAGATACAATAATCCATTCTTTTGTTTTTATAGTATTAACTTCAACTGAATTCGTTTCTTTGTTTTGATGTTTTAACCAAGATATAATACCAATAATATACATAGGTAGCATAATACACAAGTATATTATAACTTCGCCAAAATACTTGTTTTTAAAAGAAACAATACTATATAAAGCGACTATTAACAAGCCAAATATTTGTCCTAGATTTTTTCCTTTTGCTAATAGTAAGGCCGTTATAATTCCAACAATAGAACAAATAGTTGTTAATACTTCTGCTTTAAATACAATTCCTACTAATGCAACTAATATAATACTTGTAAATAATAATATTTTCTCAAATTTAGTCCAACCTTTAAACATTTTTGGCCTCCTTATTTTTAGCCATTTTAATCCATTTAATTAGGCCATACACATTTATAAGTAGATAACCAATAGAAACTAATAACATCATAGTTGAGTTAGGACTACCTTTAACAAAGTTTATAATCCAAATAGATAAATCTATTGAGTTATTGAATAACCATACAGCCCAACACTCTTTAAATCTTAAATTCATTAAAATTATTCCACATAAATTTATTATATTGCTACTAGCATCTAAAAAGGCTAATTGTTGTCCCGGTATCTTGCTTAATAAAAATCCTAATATAATACTACCAACAATACAAGATATTGTTATTATAATAGAATTTTTTGTATTAAATCCTCTAACTTGAACTTCATTATTATTTACATTTTTCTTCCAACTTAAATAACCTTGTATTTGAGATGGAAAGTATATAACAAGTGATAATATAGCTATTCCATATAATCCATTTAAATAACATACATAGCCACTTAATAAACAATACAGTGCACCAAATATATAATTATAAATTTTACCAATACTAGCATAGTATGAGTTAAGTAAACCACATATCAAAATTATAGTTCCTAAAAAATAATCTTTTGAAATAATACCACATATTACTGAAAAGATTATGATTGCTAGTGTATAAATTTTATTCTTCATAACTTCCCACTTTCTGAATTCATTATGTTTTCTACAATTTGCTTGGAACATAGATAAGGTGTTGAATTCTCACCATATCTATTTTTTATATTTTCTAATCTTTTTTCATAACCAACATCATTTCCATATTTATCAATTTGCATATCTGCCATATTTAATATTTTTAAATATAAAGATGAATAGTTAGTATTTGGATTTCCGTGATTATAAACCTCTTGCCAAAATTTATAACCATTTTCTTTTAACATATTGCCACCAATAACATTATGATTTAATCCTTTATCAGAAAACTCATAACCAATATCATGATTAAATCCAAGCATAAATAATTCTTGCAATTCACTATCATTCAAGTTGTAGGTTTTACCAATTTCAACCATTTTTCTTGCTACTGATATAGAATGTTTTAATCTATCAAAATCCATACTTTAAACCTAAATTATTTTATTTTTTCCTATAAGTCTAGCAAGATTATTTATATAAACATTATGAAGTTCTATGCTTGCACTACTCATACAATAATCTTTCAATACATATACATTATAATTATTCTCGAATAAATCTAGTGCAGTTTTAGAAACACAGGCATCTGTATCAAATTCACACAAATAAATTTCATCTATGTTATTTTCTATTAAGTATTTTTTTAATTCATCATTTAAAGAAGAATATATCCTTTTATTAAATACTTTATAATTTTTAGTATCAATAGCAATTTGTTGTTGTTCTTCAGTTAAACAACCTCTATAATTTAATTCTTTATACCAAATACTATTTACATCATTTATAAATTTTGTAAAGGCAACCTTTTTGAAATTACCGTTATTAACTAATTCTTCTATCTTTGATAATACAGGTTTAGTATTTTCGTTTATAAAATCTTTTTGAACATCTATTACTAATAAAAGTTTATTCATTCTATACCTCCTTGCTAATTGTTTTAAGTAAATTAACTAATATAATTATAACATTAATTCAATATTTTTTGTTAAATTAGGCTAATAAAAAATTAAATATATTAGTCAATACCACTTTATATATTAAAGTATCTATCTCAAAATTCCTAGTGTTTACAAGTGTTTACGAAGATTTTATACAACATTTCTGGCGTAATTTTTACGACATTTATTACTAATTGACTATCAACAATGATATGATACAATATAGTAGAATATGAAATAATTGTATCTAATAAGTACTAATCTTGCACTCAGATTGGTACTTTTTTTCATATTCAATAACCCCCTAAAATTTATAATTTTGTGTCTTAACTTAGGCCATAAGTTCGGCCATAGAATCATTTAAAAAGTATTAAATTTGTGTCGAAAATGGCAAAAAAACACAAAAAAATTTGTATAACGTTTGTATAACGCCCCTTATAATATAAGGGTTCCAAAGTAAACGATTGTATAACAATATTTGCAAGTGTAAACACTTATGTTTTTACTAAACCCTTATGAAATAAGGTAAAACTAGCCACTGGCTAGTTCTTTGTAAACAGATTTATCCTGCTTAACTATGATTTTAAGATATTGAAATTTCTTCGGCCATAACTTCGGCCATTTTGAGTCTTAATTATGACTGAAATTAAGACACGATTTTTTATTGTTTTTCTAATTTTGATAGCTATAATTTTGCTATCTTTTCTTGTTTTAAGTGGCTGTAAAAAAATGATAAGCGCGTTATAATTTTTTAAAGAAGTTTAAAGAAAGTTGGTGCTTAACTATGAAATGAATTGTTTAAGAATTTAAAGGGGGTAATAAAATAATGACGAAAGAAAGTGATAAACATTATGAATATTTAAAAGCTTATATAGCACAAATTGCTATGTTAGAATTTATAAAAGATAATAACTTAATTAATGATATAGAGTACAAAAAAATTAAAAATAAAATTGAAAATGAATATGCAAAATACAATAAATTAAACAATTCTAATTATGGTTTTGCATAAAAATTATTATTTGAAATATGCTATTATTCAACAATTATTAGGAAAGGAATAAATGAATAATAACAATGTAAAAATAATTGAACCAACTTTAAAAACTATATGTATAAAACAAAATAAAGAAATAAAATCAATACGTGCTTGTGCTTATTGTAGAGTTTCAACTGATAGCGAAGATCAAAAAACAAGTTATGAATCACAACGAATACATTACAAAAATATGATTGAAGAAAATCCAAATTATGAGTTTGTAGGAATATATGCAGATGAAGGTATAACTGGTACGCAAACTAAAAAAAGAGAACAATTTAATCAGATGATGAATGACGCTATTAATGGAAAAATAGATTTAATAATTGCAAAATCTATTTCAAGATTTGCAAGAAATACTGTTGACACTTTAAATTGTGTAAGACTTTTAAGGGAACATAAAGTTGATGTGTTTTTTGAAAAAGAGAATATCCATACACTAGGTTTATCTAATGAATTATTTTTAACTTTATATAGTGCATTCGCTCAAGCTGAAAGTGAATCTATATCAGAAAACGTTAAAGCTGGCGTTAGAATGAAAATGAAACGTGGTGGCATGGTTGGTAAATATGCACCATTTGGTTATCTATATGATAAAGAAAAAGATATAATATATCCAGACGAAAGTAAGAAAGATATTATTGTTTATATTTTTGAAGAATACTCCAAAGGAATTGGTTTTAGAACTATTACACTTAATCTAAATGAACTAGGAATACCTAGTCCAACTGATAGAAAATGGTGTCATGCATCGGTAAGAAGAATAATAACTAATGAAAAATATGTTGGCGATTTAAGAAGTGGTAAATATTATTCTGATAATGTAATCTCACATAAAAGAAAAGTTAATTACGGTGAGAAAGAACAATATTTTACATCTAATCATCACGAAGCAATTATATCTCGTGATTTATGGAACAAGTGCCAAGAAATATTAGAAAAAAGAAGTAAGATAGTTAAACCTGATGGTAATAGAGATAAGTTCAGTAGAAAGTATCCATTTAGCAGTAAAATCTACTGTGGTATTTGTGGCGAAAGATTTATAAGACGTTCATACAAAATTAGAAGTAATAATAAAGAGGTTGCTTACTGGATTTGTAGAAGTCATAGAAATAAAATTGAGTGTTCTAATTTACTTCATTATAAACAAGAAGAATTAGAAGATATATTTGTTAAAGTTTATAACAAACTTTTTGAGAATAAAGATAAATATATCAATACTTTTATTAAGAAAGTTAATGAAGCAATTAATGAAAATAATAATTTTAATCCTGATAAAATAAAAGAAGATATTTTAAATCTTCAAAGTAGATTATCTAATTTAATTGATTTAAAACTAGATAATAAAATAACACAAGAAATACTAAATAATAAAGAAATAGAAATAACTAATAAAATTAAAGAGTTAGAAAACAAACTTGCTGATAATAAAGATTTAGAATTATCTCGTAAAGAAAAGTTAGAACAAATAAATAATATTACAAAGATTTTAAAACAATATAAAGGACTAGCTAAATTTAACGAAGATATATTTAATAATTTAGTGGATAGAATTATTATTGGCGAGAAGTCAAATAATGGGAAAGAAAATTTATATAAAATCAAATTTATATTTAAAACTGGCGAAATGATTAAAGATAATCTACC
>CALVKK010000053.1 GCA_944332645.1 uncultured Bacilli bacterium | reverse complement strand
GTTACAATTAATTCATTAAATAAAATTGAACCAGACATATATAACAAATTATTAAAACTTTATAACTAGCAGACTGTTAATTTTACAAACAGTCTTTTTTTTATCAAAATTAGACAATTTCATATAATATATTTAGAGTTGACATATGATTATAATGTGTGATAAAATCTATAAGTTGTCGTATATGACATTTTTTTGTTGCTAAAAATTACAAAATGGAGGACACTTATTATGGAAAATATAATAAAAAGA
Organism: uncultured Bacilli bacterium; assembly: GCA_944332645.1. Classification (GTDB taxonomy): domain Bacteria; phylum Bacillota_I; class Bacilli_A; order RF39; family UBA660; genus Faecisoma. The sequence goes on along the minus strand of CALVKK010000053.1, from coordinate 7,218 downwards.
TATTTGTTAGAACAAGTTTACGAAAAAGATAAAATAACTGCATTTGGCAAATTATCAGAATTACAAATTCAAAATAAACTTTATGAATTATTGAAAAATGGCAAATTTAAAATTGATGAAAATCATTTTAATGAATGGCTGTTTAGGCTTAATAATAGTAAACGTTTATTTGGGACGTATTTGTTAGAAAGCGGTCTTATTAAAGACAAACAAAAGATAATAGAAGTAACAGAATCAGAAGATTATAGTTCAACAAACGACGCTTTTTTTGAAGAACCCAAAGCTTATATTGTTGAGATGGTTGGTTCGGGTTGTTACTTTCATCCTAGTCAAGAGAAAATGAGTGGACATTTGGTGATAAATGGTATTTATAATAATCAAATGATCTATTTAGCTAGAGTTGTTAGAACTGGCGATTTTACAGTTGGTTATTGTGGACTAAAAGATAGTGAGTATACAAAATTAGCTGTCGATTATTATAGAAATTTAAAAAGGGTTTTAAATTTGATGTTAAAAACCAGCAAAGTTGAAGTTATTGAAGATAGCGATTTAGGCTCAAGCAAAATATATGTTTTAAACTATGATAGGCAAAGTAAAAAAAATAATAAAGACAGTTTTAAAGGCATAATGAAATAGTTTTAATTATTGACTTGAACAATATAACTTATTATAATTATGACGGGTGATTTAAATGAAACGATTAATATTGATAAAATATGGCGAATTAACTACTAAAAAGGGTAATCGTCGAGTTTTTATCAATAAATTAGAAGAAAATATTAAAAAATTACTAAAAAATGACATTAAAATTATCAAAAAATTAGATCGAATGTATATTGAAACTTTAAATATTGATCTAGTAAGTAATAAATTAAAAAAAATCTTTGGGATTCAAGGAATAGTTATTGCCTATAAGGTTAATACTAATATTGAAAAAATTAAAGAAGCTATTGTCAAAATTTTAGAAAATCAAAGTTTTAAAACGTTTAAAGTTGATACTAAACGAGCAAATAAAAACTTTGCAATTAAATCAATGGATTTTAACAACGTTATTGGATCTTTAGTATTAAAGACATTTCCTTGCCGAGTTGATGTTCATAATCCAGAAGTGACAATTAAAATTGAAATTAGAGAAGAGACTTACATTTATTTAAATCAAATTAAAGGTAGTGGAGGTTATCCGGTTGGTATTCAAGGTCATGGTTTATTGATGCTTTCTGGAGGAATTGATTCTCCTGTTGCCGGATATCTAGCGTTAAAAAGAGGAATTGATATTGATTGTCTTTATTTTGATTCACCACCACATACTAGTTTAGAAGCTAAAAATAAGGTTATCAAATTGGCTGGGATTTTAAATGAATATTCTGGTAATATTAGATTGCTAGTCGTTCCTTTTACAAAATTGCAAGAGGCTATATACAAAAATGTGCCAAGTGAATATAATATAACTATTTTAAGAAGAATGATGTATCGCATAGCTACTAGTATTGATCAGAACTACAAAGTAATAATCAATGGTGAAAGTATTGGACAAGTTGCTAGCCAAACATTAACAAGTATTAATGTTATTAATAGTGTAACCAGTTTTCCGATAATTAGACCTATCGTTTGTCTAGATAAAATAGAAATTATTGACATTGCTAAAAAAATTGGCACTTATGAAACTAGCATTTTGCCATTTGAAGATTGTTGCACTATTTTTGTTCCAAAGCATCCTGTAATTAATCCTAAGTTAGAAAAGTGCTTAGAATATGAAAACTTCGATTATGAATCGTTAATTAAAGAATGTATTGATCATATTGAAATAATAACTAATTTTAATAATAATTATAAAGAACTCTTGTAGCCATTTTTTACCACTTATATTTTGGCCTTCTGTGCACATGATAGTAGTGTACGGGAGGTGAATAAAATGAATAAGTCTACAAATAAATTAGTAGTACCAGGTGCTAAACAAGCTATCGATAAAATGAAATATGAAATAGCTAGTGAATTTGGTGTTAATTTGGGACCAGATGCTACAAGTCGTGCTAATGGTTCAGTAGGTGGAGAAATCACTAAGAGATTAGTTCAAATGGGACAACAACACTTAGGTGGTTACCAAGCTAAATAGTTAAAATAGATAGCAAGTTTGCTATCTTTTTAGTTTTTATTGCCACACATTTATTCTTTGACTTAGTCCATAATAATAATGTAAGGTGGTGAGATAGATGAATAAACTAATTGTACCAGGAAGTAAACAGTCTTTAGAAAAATTAAAATACGAAATAGCTAGAGAATTAGGCATTACTATGGGTGCTGATCAAACATCTCGTTTAAATGGTTCAGTAGGTGGAGAAATGACAAAAAGATTAGTTGAATTGGGGAAAAAATATTATGCCAACACAAATAGAGAAGGATAATCTTCTCTATAATATTTGGTCTATTATGCCATATTCTAATGCTTCTTCAGCTGATAAATAATTGTCTCTTTCTGTATCTTGTTCAATAGTTTTAATATCTTTATTAGTGTTACAAGCCAATATTTTATTAACTTTGTCTTTGATCTTTAATATATGTTCTGCTGCTATTTTAATTTCTGTAGCTTGCCCAGTTGCTCCTCCTAAAGGTTGATGAATCATTACTTCGCTGTTAGGTAGGCCATATCTTTTACCTTTTTGTCCACTTGACAAAATAAATGCACCCATTGATGCTGCCATACCAAGACAAATAGTTGAGACATCACTTTTTATAAAATTCATGGTATCATAAATAGCCATTCCTGCTGTAATACTACCACCTGGGCTGTTTATGTATAAACTTATATCATTATTATTAATACTATCTAAGTATAATAATTGAGCGACGATGACATCTGCCCGTGTGTCATCGATTTCGCCGGTTAAAATAACAATTCTATCTTTGAGTAGTCGCGAATAAATATCATAGACTCTTTCTCCTGAATTTGTCTTTTCAATTATTGTGGGTATAAGCATAAAATCATCTCCTATTTAATATAATAGTGATGATTTAAATAAAATATACAAAAAATGAATGACATTTTTTTTTTTTTTTGATAGAATAGAAATATAAGAGAATAAAGGACTGATAATATGGAAAAAATGATTAAGGTTGATTGCCGAAATGGATTGGTTAAAGAATATCCTGAAAATACAACCTTATTAGAGGTCGCTGAAAGTTTTAAAAATGAATTTAATTACCCAATTATAGTAGCCAAAGTAAATAATGTTATGGAAGAATTATCTTATGCTTTGACAAGAAGATGTGAGGTAAGATTTTACGATCGAAGTTCAGTTTATGGCCATACTGTTTATTCACATGGTGTTCATTTTTTATTAATAGTTGCTGTTAAGAAAGTTTTAGGTAATGAAACAGAGGTCATTATTCAACATTCTATTGATAAAGGTGTCTACTGTGAAATTGTAAATAAAGAAATAAATAAAGAAATAATTAAAAAAATTGAAGATAAAATGTTCGAAATAGTCAAACAAAATTATAATTTTGTCAAATTAAGTGTTTCGCGTAAGGATGCGATGGAATTTTTTCGTAAGAAAAAACAGTTTGATAAAGTTGATGTTTTTAAATATATTAGTAATACGTACATTAATTTGTATCGATTAGATGAATATTATGATTATTTTTTCAGTGAGATGCCATATAGTACTAAAGTATTGGATGATTTCAAACTAACATATATAAAAGATAATGGTTTTGTCTTAAGCTATCCTTCTGTTAATAACCCTAAGATAACTGAAGATTATTCACATCATAAGATGTTGTTTGATGCTTTTTTAAATTATACAAATATGGGAAAAACAGTTGGAATTTCTAATGCGGCCGATTTGAATAGAATTGTTTCACAAGGCAAATATAATGAGGTTATTCAGTTGGCAGAAGCTAATTATAATAGCCAATTAGCAAACATTGCTGACATAATTCATAAAAAGATGGGGAAAATAAAGATAGTTTTATTAGCCGGACCTACTTCAAGTGGTAAAACAACAACAGCTAGAAAGTTGCAAGTTTATTTAAGAACGAGAGGTTTTAAAACACACAGCATTTCGATTGATGATTATTTTTATAATCGTAAGGATACACCAAGAAAAGCAAATGGTGATTATGATTTTGAATCGATAAGGGCTGTTGATACGGATTTGTTTAATAAACATTTAGTCAAATTGTTAAATGGTGAAAAAGTGCTTTTGCCAGAATATAATTTTATCTTAGGTGAAAGGGAATATAATGGTCGAAGTTTACAATTAGGAGAAAGTGATATCGTTATTATTGAAGGGTTACATGCTCTTAATCCAGAACTTACTTTAGCAGTTGATGAAGATAATAAATTTAAGATTTATATTAGCCCACTAACTCAACTAAATATAGATAATCATAATCGTATTCATACGTCTGATACGAGAAGGTTAAGAAGAATAATTAGAGATAATAAGTATCGTGGTCGTGATGCAGCTTATACATTAAAATCTTGGCAACACATTTTAGAAGGCGAAGAGGAGTATGTTTTTCCTTATCAACAAACAGCGGATATAATTATTAATTCGGCATTAATTTATGAGCTAGGTGTTTTGAAAACTTATGCCGAACCTTTATTATTTTCTGTTAATGAAAATGATGAGGTATACCCTGAGGCAATTCGCTTAATTAATTTTTTAAGAAATTTTCTGCCGATTCCTAGTGATGATGTACCACAAGCTTCGGTGTTAAGAGAATTTATCGGTGGTAGTTGCTTCCACTAACGAAAGGAATGATAATAATGAAAGTAGCAATTAATGGATTTGGAAGAATTGGTAGATTAGTATTTAGAATTATGGAAGATGATCCTAGTATCGAAATAGTAGCTATTAACGATTTGACAGATGCTGAACAATTAGCTCATTTATTAAAATATGATAGTAATCATCGCAATTATAAAATTGATGAAATATCACATGATGAAAATAACATCATCATAAATAGCCGAAAAATAAAAATATTTAATGAGACAGATCCTGCTAATTTACCATGGAAAGAATTAGAAATTGACCAAGTGTTTGAATGTACAGGGAAATTTGTCAAATTTGAAGATGCTTATAAACATATCGAAGCAGGAGCTAAAAAAGTCATTATTTCTGCTCCTGGTAAAGGTAATATGAAAACCATAGTTTATAATGTCAATCATGAAACTCTAGATGGAACCGAACAAATTATTTCAGCGGCTTCATGTACTACTAACTGTTTAGCGCCAGTTGCTAAAGTAATTAATGATAATTTTGGCATTGTAAAAGGATATATGACAACAGTTCATGCTTATACTAACGATCAAGTTATCTTGGATGTTGCTCATAAAAAAGGCATTAAGGCTCGTCGTGGTCGAGCAGGTGCTATGAATATAATTCCATCTAGCACTGGTGCTGCTAGTGCACTTGGGTTAGTAATTCCAGAATTAAAAGGTCGTTTGGATGGTAGTGCCTTAAGAGTGCCGACTCCAACAGGATCGGTAGTTGATCTAACATTAGAGTTATCTAAAAATGTGACTGTTGAAGATATCAATAATGCTCTTATGAATAGTTGTAATGAAACCTTAAATTTTACTTTTGACCCAATTGTTTCAAGTGATGTTATTGGATCTTCTTATGGTGCTTTAGTAGATGGTTTACTAACTGATGTTTTGGAAGTTGATGGCAAACAGTTAATTAAGATTATAGCTTGGTACGACAATGAAATGGGTTACTCTTATCAGATGGTAAGAACAGCTAAATATTTAAATAAAATAAGTCAATAATTTGGCTTTTTTATATTTCTTTAAACCTTAATTGATTAATTATTAAAAATAATTTATAATAGACATGGTGATGATATGAGAAAAAAAGGGTTTACATTGATTGAATTGTTGGCTATATTAGTTATACTAGCAATTATAGTTTTGATTGCTTTACCTTCATTAATCAATACAACAATAAAAACCGAAAAGATTAAAAATGAAGAAGTTTTAAACAGAATTTATATGGCTGCTGAAAATTATATTATGTCTAATTATGATAGTAATTTGAATAGTGTTGGAGGAGTAGCTTATGTTAATATTGTTAATGATTTGATAGGGCAAAACTATATTGATATTAATATTTCAAATCCTAGTAATAATCAAAGCTTTAGTAGTGATGATGTTGTAAAAGTGACACGGAAAGAAGACTGGACTTTCAATTATGAGCTAGTAACGTTGCCATCATTAATTTCAATTTTATTAAACCAATATGATGAGAATAATACCACTGGATTAGTACAAGATAGCGTCAATGATTATATATATTATTATACAGGAACAAGTAGTCAAGTGGCTAATAATTATTTATGGTATGGAGGACATCAATGGCGAGTAATTGAGTTTGATTTGAGTTCTAATACCATATTGTTAATTAGTCAGCAGCCGTTAACTAGTATTCAACCGGCTGCAGCATCTTGGTATGATCAAGACTCATATGAAAAAAGTTATATAGCAAGATGGCTCGATCAATATTTTTATAGTAGTTTGGCTAGTAGTGTCAAAAATAACATCATTAATAATACTTTTAATGTTGGGATATATAATAATGTTGATGAAATAACCATAACGCAAAAAGTAGGATTATTAGATGTAGGTCAATATAAAAGAGCAGGAGAAGCCAGTTCTTATTTAAATATCAACGAGAACTTTTGGCTAGGTAATCGTGAAAGTTCATCATCAGTTGTTGCCGTTGGAACTGTCGGAAATGGTGATTGGGAAGGTTTTGTAGTTACCAATTCATATGGAGTACGTCCAGTAATTAAAATTTCTGATATAATCATTACCGAAGGTGATGGTACTCTTACAAACAGTTATAAAACATCTACTAAAGCAACAAATACGAATGATGTTCAAGTAGGTGAATATATAAATGTTCCATATAATGGAACAGATGGTGCATGTGGAACTGATAATTTATGTACATTTAGGGTAGTAAGTAAAAATAGTGATAGTATAAAAATAATATTAAATGGTCTATTACCCGTAAAAAGTACATACGGGAGTTCATCAAAAATAAATTATGGTGACGCTGTTTTAACTTCGTTAGTTAACTTTTCAAATAATATACCTGTTAATTATCGACACATAAGTAGCAACAACATATTTTATATAGGAATATATACTAATGGTTCATCTTATACTGATGTTGTGTCTGAAGGTCTTTATCCTGTTGTTGGTTT
>CALVKK010000052.1 GCA_944332645.1 uncultured Bacilli bacterium | reverse complement strand
TACTTACAAAGGATGTGATAGAAATTGAAAAAAAATATAAAAAAAATAGTTATATTAAGTATTATAATTTTATTTACCATACTAGTTGAAAATGTTAATGGAGAATATGATGTTGAAATAAAGGTTGGAGAAACAACAGATTATACAATCACTGTTTATGAAAATGTGAATTATGATATTGAATATGACGGAAAATCTACCAGTGATATTGTAGAAGCATCTTATGGAAAAAATTTTAGTAATTTAACAATTTTTTGTAAAATACAGTCATAATCAAAGCTCATTTCTTTTAAAACTTCCTGTTTAGTTCCACTATAACCAAAGCGATCTAAGGTTAACAAGTATTTGTCGCTATAAACAAAACCCTCCCAACCGCATCTACTACCAGCTTCAATAACGATTGTTCTAATCCCTTTTGGTAAAATTTCCTCTTGATATTCTTTTTTTTGTTTTAAAAATAATTCTCTACATGGCATGCTAACCACTCTAATATCTAAACTATATTGTTTGTATAGATAATCGGCTATCTTTATTCCTAAATTGACTTCACTTCCTGTACAAATAATAATTGCATAAAGCTCGTTTTCTTTCCTAACTATGTAACCACCTTGGGCGATTAATCTTCGATCAGTCAATTTATTAATCGATACTTCATTACGTGATAAAACTAAACAGCTAGGTTTTTTGCTATTGATGATATATTCCCAGCAACCAACAATTTCTTCAGCATCAGCCGGTCTAAAAACTAACATATTAGGAATGCTTCTTAATGATGCTAACTGTTCAATCGGTTGATGTGAAGGTCCATCTTGACCAATATTAACTGAATCATGAGTAAATATATATGTGACTGGCAAATTCATTAAAGCAGTCATACGAATTGCTGGTTTTAAATAATCACTAAAAACTAAAAATGTCGAACCAAATGAGTGATAACCATTTAGGGCTAAACCATTTAAAATGGCTCCCATCGCATGTTCTCTTACTCCAAAATAAATATTATTCCCTATAAAATTATTTAAAGGATTAGGTAAAACCGCTTTAGTCGATGATCCGACATCAGCACTACCGCCAATAAAATTAGGAATTCTTTTAGCTATTTCCAACATTATTTTACCATTAGTAGTTCTAAGTTCTTCTAATAAATCGGAGTCGAATGACATATCATTCAAATTCAAATTAACTTCAGTTTCATGGTAATCTAACTCTTTAGCTAGTTTATTAAATAATTCATATTTTTTTAAACTTCTTTCCTTAATTTGTTGAGCAAAATTTGCTTTAGCTACCTCATTAACATAAAACTCTGTCGGATCGATTTTTAGCTTTAATTTTAATCTTGTAATATCATCTTTATCTAATGGTTTACCATGAACTTTGTTGCTATTTTCATTAATTGAACCTTCACCTATTATCGTTTTGATTTCAATAAATGTTGGCCGATCACTTTCTTTAGCTTCCATAATAGCTTTATCAATACTTGAAATGGTATTATTATTTACTAAAATAGTATTCCAGTTTAAAGCTTTAAACCGTTCAATAACATTTTCTGTAAAGGTATTTTCCGTTTTACCATCCAAACTGACATTATTTGAATCATATAAAACAATTAGATTATTCAACTTTAAGCTACCAGCTAAAGATGTTGCTTCATAACTGATGCCTTCCATTAAATCACCATCACTACATAAAACGTAGACATGATAGTCAAATAAACTTTGTTCTTTACCTAATTTACTCTTTTTGGGTAATCGATATTTTTCGTGTAATATTTTGCCAGCTAAAGCCATACCAACAGCTGAAGCAATTCCTTGTCCTAATGGACCAGTTGACATATCGACACCCATAGTCACACCATATTCAGGATGTCCAGGTGTTTTTGAATGAATATGCCTAAATTGCTTTAAATCATCAACTGTCAAATCAAATCCCGCCATATATAAAGTGGCGTATAATAATGCAGATCCATGACCAGCAGATAAAACAAATCTATCCCTATTTTCCCAAGTAGGATCCTCAACATTGACGTTCATATGTTTTGCATAAAGCGTATAAATAATATTGGCGGCACCCAACACAATACCAGGATGGCCATTATTAGCACAATCGATCATATCTATACCTAAAGATTTAATATTGTTGACAATTTCTCTATCCATTTTATCACCTTATTTTCTAAATTATATCATATTTTGTATAAAAAAAAAAGTCCAAGAATGCGGGCCCTTAACGATAAAACCTAGTCTCTACCAGGTGGGCATCACATCATCAACTTTAGGATTCTCGAATTATTCGAGCTTTCAACACCATTAATGAATTAGATTCCCAATATTCGTTAATTAGTCGGTTTTTCTAAATGAGCTTTTCGCTATTCCTAGACAACTATATTATATCATAGTTTTGGTAAAAATATACGAAAATAATTAAATTTAATAATCTCCCAAAATGTTAATTATTTGTTTTTTTATTTCTTATATCCTAAAATTGTATTTAAATTAACATTTTTTGTACTTGTCATAATATTTATATCTGCTTTACTGTAAATTTTATTTAATTCTTGAACTAAATTTTTAATAACTGCTCTTTGACCACTATTTTTTTTCGTAACCGAACAAGCACAGTCTAAAAATTCTAATTTGCTAGACCTACTCCATTTTATAATATCTTCCTCTTTAACATAATAAAGTGGTCTAATTAATGTCATTCCCTGGAAATTAGTACTTTTTACTTTAGGAACCATACTACTAAAATTACCATTAAAAATCATATTTAATAAAACAGTCTCAATTACATCGTTAAAATGATGACCTAAAGCAATTTTGTTACATCCGATACTTTTAGCATAACTATATAAATATCCTCTTCGCATTTTCGCACACATATAACAAGGATTATCAGTTGTATCAGCTACATCGAAAATTGGTGTTTCAAATATATGTGCTTTGATATTTAAATAATCTAAATTTTCTTTTATTTTGTTGATATTTTCATTACTATATCCTGGATTCATCACAATAAATTGTAAATCAAAATTAAATTTACCATGTTTTTGTATCTCTTGCATACATTTTGCTAATAAAAAGGAATCCTTACCACCGCTAATACATACAGCAATTTTATCATTTTCTTCTATTAAATTGAATTCTTTTATTGCTTTTACAAATGGAACAAATATTTTTTTACGATATTTTTTGATAATACTTCTTTCAATTTCTTTTAATTCCATAAACATCACATGTAATATTATATCAAAAAAAGTTTAAATATTTAAACTTTTAAGTAAATTGATGTTCATTTTTTAAATTTTCTTTATCGACTTTTACCATTTCATTAGTTAAATGATTTATCTGCACTATTTTGCCATCAACAATACTTTGACCATAAATACCTACATAATAACTTTTAACGCCTGCTAAATAATTATCATCACCATAAGTTCCATATGGCCAATTTTGAAGATATGATATTGTGTTTTTAAAGTTACTATACTGGCTTTGATCTAATGAATTAACAAATGCCACAGGATCAGCATGAGCAAGCTTAACGTATTTTAGCCAGCCTGTATCTTCAAAATTTGAAACAACTTGATCATATGAAGAACCGATTTCGTTAGCATAAATTGTAACAATTAAATCTATCAATCCTTGGCCATAATTATAAGATTGCAAAGCTAGATTCTCATTACCTTGATATTTTTCTAAAACATTTTGATAACGCATAATCCCCATTTTAATATTTGTCCTTTTGTCTATTGCATTTTCCATTGTCTCATATATTGTTTCTGTTGTGTTAGTACTATAATTAAATGCATTAATTTGTTGTCCACTTGGCGTTTCCAGCTGACAAATTCCAACACCAAAACCATTATAATTTTTACCACCAGGAATAGTTGACTCATGATCTAAACTAGATTCTTTAATCATTAACGACAAGAAAATATATGGATCAATCCCGAAATCGTTAGCCACTTCTAGAAAATAATTACCATCATCAGAATTAATAAATTTGACAATTTTATTTAATGTATACTGGTTTACTGCACTACCAGTTGCCTGTTTAACCCGCACTTCAAAATCAAAGTCTTCATCCTGTGCTAGTGTTATAAATATATCATCAGTTTCTTCTTTTTCATCATCGATAACTAATGATTCTATAGCTGATTCATCGTTGGTCGCTTCTTCTTTATCTAAAAGACTACCACCAATAATCGCTGTCGATACTAAAGTTGCTAATGCAAAAGTAATTACTCTTTTTTTGTTTTTTTGTAGTTTTTTAAACAAATATAATAAATTCTGATTATACTTGACATTTTTAACAATAGGTGTTGAATAATCAATGTTATCTAAAATACTTTTATATAATTTTGTATTGAGATTTTTTTTGTAATCTTTAAGTATCACCGCATTTTTTTTATTATAAATTATTTTTAAATCGTTACCTTTAACTTCAATAAGTTTAGGATTAGAAGGAAAACTCTTGACTAAAGAACGTATTTTATCCATATTATTTGTACTTTTAATCATTCTATTTTTATCATTTTTAACAACCATAGTTAACCTAAAACCATCATTAACATTTGCTATAATTATATCCATTATATCACCTTTTTACTTATACTAATTCCATCTCCAATATTATAAAAGTCGGTATTATAATTACGATTTTCTTTTAAAAATTGTCGATATTGACGAATTTTATCAGTTAGACGTCTTAAATTTTTACTTTTTTTCTCACAATTATCCACTAAGCCGTGAAAGTTTAAATTGTCGGTTATAATATATTTTTGATTATTTAAGTTTTCTTCAAACTTTTTAAAAAACTTAATGTTTTGAGCCTTAGCTGCGTCTAGAAAAATCAAGTCAAATTTTTCATTTAAATTAACATCAAAAGCATCAGCATTGATCAATTTAATTCTATTTTGTAATTGAAATTTTTCAATATTTTTAACTGCCTCTAAATATCTTACTTCATCCCGCTCGATTGAAATGATTTTAATGTCTTCATCAACTAAAGCCATTTTTATTGCTGAATAACCAATAGCCGTTCCGATTTCTAAAATTGTTTTAATATTATTTTTTTTAATAAAACTAGTTAAAAAATCGATTCCTTCTTTTTGCATAATAGGAATATTGCATTGCTTTGCATATTGCTCAATTTGTTCTAACATGAATACCCCAGATATTGTTGACACTTTTGTTGATGTTCTTCATAACTTTCAGAATAATAAGTTTTATTGGAATTATTATCAAAGACATTAGCTAAGAAAAATAAATAGTTATGTTCTTCTGGATAAAGCACTGCTTTAATACTGGCTTCTCCAGGTAATCCACCAGGGCCGACTGGCAATCCATAATATTTATAAGTATTATAAGGGGAATCAATTGCTAAATCAGCACTAGTGTAAGTTAATTTCCACTCGTTAATCGCATATCCGATCGTCGCACAACTTTCTAATTTTATTCCTCTACTAAGACGATTATAAAATACTTGGGCAATCATAGGTCGATCTTCGTCTAAAATCGCTTCGTGTTCGACGATTGAAGCTAAAGTCAATAACTCATGAACTGTGTAATCACTATTTTCAATTTCATTCTTATATTTGGATAAAACTTCATCCATCTTATCTAACATTTTATAAGTTATTTCCTCAATCGTACTATCAAAGTAAATTTCATATGTTGCTGGAAAAAAATAACCTTCTAAATTGTATCTTAAGTTCTCATTTTTAACTTCATCTGTTATAAACCAATATTTTTCAATTAATTGGTCAATTATTTCTTCGCTTTCCCAATATTTTAATAAATCTTCACTTGTATGATCAGTTACTTCACTGATGTAATTTGCCACATCCGTAATGTGTTTACCTTCTGGAATTACAAATGATGTAGTTTCTGTTTTACCGCCACTTTCCAATGTTTCAATTATTTTTTTAACACCCATATTCTCATTTAAAATATATGTTCCCTTTTCTAACTTATCTGGATTAAAGATTTTAACGTATACTTTATAAAATACTTCTGATCTAATGAGATTGTTTTCTTTTAATAACGTTGCTATTGAAAGATAAGTACTATTTTCTGAAACTTCAAATACTACTTCTTTACTATTTTTACTAACGGCACCGATTCCATAATTATAAGCTAAACAACCAACTGTTATTATAATTACTAGAATAACTATAACAAACTTATAAATATTAACATACTTCTTCATAAACAAAACAAGCCTTATTGCTCGCTACCATCCATACTAGAGTTTACTTCTTCTTGTAGCTCGTTTAAAATAGTTTCAATTATTTTCCATTCTTTTTCTGTCTCAATAGCAGTTAAATTTAAATTTTCTGAATCTGGTGTATAAATAGAAGCATAAACTTTAGTGTTTCCTTGCTCATCAGTCGTATTATCTGTGTATACTATATAGTTTTTGTTTGTTTCATCAGATTCAAAAGTAAATAAAACTTCACATTCTATTTCATTTCCTTGATCATCTATTACTTTAAATTTCATTTGTTCTTCTTTCATATTTAATTTCCTTTCTTATCCAAAAATGTTTGCAATATAATGGTGGCAGCCAAAGTGTCGACTTTTTCTTTTCTTTTTTTTCGCGATAGATCTGCTTCGATCATATAGTTGTGAGCCAAAACCGTAGATAACCGCTCATCTTGTAGTATTACTTTATAATTTGAATTTTCAAGTTTTTCTTTAAATTCTAATGTTGCTAAAGCTCTAGGACCGAGTGTATTATTCATGTTCTTGGGATATCCTAACACAATAACTTCGATCTGATATTCTTGGATTATTTTATCTAATTGTTCTAATAAAGTGTTTTTATCGTCATAGGTAATTGTTTTTAAAGGGGTAGCAATTTGTCCTTTGGAAATAGCTAACCCTAATGTTTTAGTACCTAAGTCTAATCCTAAATAATTCATTTTATAAAATTGTTAACTAATACTTCAAGAACTCGAGTTCGATCAAATTTTGTTATCTTGTTTCTAGCTTCTTTATGACTTGAAATGTAACCTGGATCACCGCTCATCAAATAACCAACCAGTTGGTTTTTGGCATTGTATCCTCTTTCTTCGAGGATTTCGATCACATCTTTGATTGTCTTGGCAATTAGTTCATCTTCTATTTCATGGGCTGTAAAGATTTTTGTTTCATCCATCATAAACACCACCTTATTACAATTTAATTTTATCAAAAATTTAAACATTTTACAATATCTAAAACAATAAACATTATTAAATAGTTGTAAACAACTTAATTATAAGAAAAAAAGACCTAGAGTTGATCTTTTTTAGGAAATAATATCATAAAATTATAGATGTAAATATTATTTTTTCTATTTGACATTCTTCCAATCTAATTTTTACTCTTCAACAAAATAATTGTACTTATATTATAATGACTAATATAGACGGATCAAATTTTAAAATTTTATGAAAATAAGTCACTGTCAAAATAATTTAAATTCTTTATTTAAATAAATTAATATCTAAAATACATCTAAGACTGATTATTTAGATTGTTTCTTTGACCATCTTTTACTATATATTCTTCATTAGTTCTTGAATCGTATACATATGTTACCATTTGCGATTTAT